>PAIY01000250.1 GCA_002704825.1 Phycisphaeraceae bacterium | reverse complement strand
TGAGATTGACTAGCGTGAACAGGTTGCTGGGCGTTTCAACGGTGATCAGGTACTTGCCATCAAGAATGTTCCATTGTGAGATTTTTTCCGTTTCCGGTACATCGAGATTGCTTGCCCAATGAACTTTGAGCCCCATTCGCTGCAGGTCCGAAGCGGCGATCGGGAAATCGTGGCGGAAGCTCGGTGCCTGTTGTGGGTCTGATGCATCGTTGGCTTTACGGATATCCACAAAGGGGATCAGCGAAACCGTGTTGCGCATCAGGTTGTCAGCAGCTTTGAGTGTGCCACCGATCAGGCCGGGTTTGCTGGACTGCGTCTGCTGGGTTTGTGCGGTCTGTTGCGGTTGTTCCGAAGCGGTCTGCTTGTTGGCACAGCCCCATGAAACAGTCATAAAACCGGTCAAGACAATCAGCATCCAAAGCTTGATCTTCATAAGTGCGAACTCCTGGGCTCGGATATAGCGGCGTGGGAATAGCCAAGTATCGACGCCAAAATGCTTTTGGTCAAGTTCGCATAACGCCGATCAAGGATTATTTTCCGCTTGAGACAAATCATTTTAAATCCTATCACAAACATGAATCACAGACTTAGCAAACTCGCATCACAATCCATAGATACAGAACACACGGTTATCCGGGGTGAAAATGTCTTTTTAAGTCGCCTATGCCCCAAATAACTGATTTGAAAACAAGCTACCAACCCCCAGCAAATCCTGCTAAACTGTCCGTCTTATGATTTCACTGAGTAACATGATCATCGATGGCAAAGATCACGAGTTTGTCCGCAAAGGCAAGCCCAAGTGGTTGAAAATGAAACTTCCCGGCGGAGATGGCTATCACGACCTGCGTCAGATTGTGGACAAACACAGTCTGCACACGGTCTGCGAGTCCGCCAAATGCCCGAACATGGGCGAATGCTGGGCGCGGGGAACGGCGACCATCATGATCCTCGGTGACATCTGCACCCGATCCTGTGGCTTTTGTCACATCCAGACCGGCCGCCCGCCATTCCTGGATACCGACGAACCCCGACGTGTCGGTGAAGCAGCAGGGCTCATGCGCCTCAAGCACATCGTCATCACCTCGGTCAACCGTGATGAACTGGATGACGGCGGGGCAGCCATCTGGGCCCAAACCATCCGTGAGATCCGCAAGAACTCGCCGGGCACGTCCATCGAAGTCCTCATCCCTGACTTCTGTGGGGATTGGGATGCGCTGAATGTCGTCCTGGCAGAGCGTCCTGAAATTCTCAATCACAACATGGAAACCGTCAGCCGCTTGTACTCCGCTGTCCGACCCCAGGCCAAGTACGAACGCTCCCTTGAGCTTCTCCGCCGATCCAAGGAGCAGGGCCTTAACACCAAGACCGGCATCATGGTTGGGATCGGTGAAACCGACGACGAAGTCACCGGCCTGATGCAGGACCTCATCGACTACACCCGGACGGATAACGGCAGCTGTGATATTCTCACCATCGGCCAATATCTGCAGCCAACCCGCAACCACCTGCCGGTGAATCGTTGGGTTGACCCGTCGCAGTTCCTGGCCTTCAAACAACTCGGTGAGTCCATGGGTATCCGCCATGTGGAGTCGGGCCCGATGGTGCGTTCGAGTTATCATGCTGAAGATCAGGTCCTTCAAATCGAAGAACCGATCCGCTAAACACAGTTGAACAAACAGCAATGCACAAGCCGCCAGATGAGACAACCTCGAATCTGACGGGTATCCCCCAGACTTGATATTCAGCTTGCATCATGGGACGAAAACCCTTTTCACATTCCGACTACAACGGCCTGCTCATTGTCGATAAACCCATCGGCTGGAGTTCCATGGATGTGATCCGCCGCATTCGACGTGCAACCAATCGCTGTAAAGCAGGACATGCTGGGACGCTTGATCCGTTAGCCACCGGTGTTGTCGTCTGCTGCCTGGGCAAGGCAACCAAACTCGTCGACCAACTCATGGCAGGGACCAAGGTCTACACCACCAAAGTCGATCTCTCTGCCTTCACCCAGACCGATGACCTGGAAGGCGAACGCGAAGAAGTCAGCATCGACACACCGCCAACACAGCTGCAAGTCTTAAACGCAGTGGAACAACTCACCGGTGAGATTCAGCAGATTCCCCCCATGTACTCCGCGATTCACATCAACGGTCAGCGTGCCTACAAACTCGCTCGAAAAGGCCAGACCGTCGAGATCGAACCCCGCACGGTGATGGTGCATGCGATCAGGTTACTGGATTACCAATGGCCATATGCCGAATTGGAAATCACCTGTGGCAAGGGCACCTACATCCGATCCATCGCCCGAGACCTTGGCAAACTGCTCAACACCGGCGGACATTGTGCAACACTCCGACGGACGACTGTGGGGCCATACACGTTGGAGCAGGCCATTCCCGGTTCGCGTCTGGATGAACCCATCACGCAGGCGGATTTAATTCCCGTTGACGAGATCCCCCACATAGCCGAGTCATCTTGACTCGGTGTCTTTATTCAACTCACATTAAAAGACCATCAAGACAACCCAGCCAGGTTGACCGAGCTATATTCATCGTTCGACACGTTGATTTTCCAGCATGCAACCGGTCACTGTCTGGATGAACCTGGGGTGATACTTACCAAAGTTTTTACCCGCAGCATTGCGTGTCATGGAGATGACGAGGTTGTGTTTCAAATCGATCCGCAGTGTTGCCGAAGATGCTGCACCATGCGCAAAGCACAGATCGGATAAACCATCGCCGGTGTACCAGCTTGTTCCGATGCCGTATTGGTTGGTACTGCGTCCTTCGGTGAGTGTCGCCATATCGATGGGGAGCATGGCATCGCGTGTTTCTTCGGACATGAAACGATAGTGACCGTAGCTGCCACCGTTGAGTAACATCTGACCGATCTTGGCCATATCCATTGCAGTGGATTGCGTGTTCCATGAGGCATTCTGACAGTCGGTGTCATTGCAACCCAACGGATCAAGCAGGTGTTTTTTGACCATCAACGGGTAACACTCACCCGACACCTGCCCGAGTAACTGGATGCCGAGTTCAAGGCCCATGCCGTCATATTCATATTTGTTTCCAACTATGGCATAGGGTGCGATGGAAGCAATGAGATGCTCAAGGTCTGGATCGTCTTCACCCCGGTGTGATGTGAATCCAGCGGTATGTGTCCAGAGATTGCGGATGGTTGGCATCTGATTGAACCTCGCGTTCTGGAGTTCCGGCAGGTAGCGATCAATCGGCGTATCAAGATTGATGAGTTGTTGATCGACCATCATCATGACCATGGTGCCTGAGATGAGTTTACTCAGCGATGCCATCCAACTTTTGGTGTCGGTTTTCATGGGGGTGTCATCGCGTTTGCCATAGGCTTTGTGATGAACAATCACGCCATTACGGATGACGCAGGCGATGAAGGGTTCGTCGGTGTCATTGGCCCATTCGGTTAACACTGCATCGATTTTCTGCGGTGCATCGTCGGTCATCCCAGCGTCGGACATGCTGCTGGTGTGTATCGTCTTGGCAGGGGAGTCGGACTTTTGAGGCAGTGAAAATTCACGGGTAAACATGGTGTCATTGTGATTGAGTTTTCGTTCGAGTGTCGTCCAATACTGTTTTTCCAGGGTTTGAACACCGTTGTAAACCGTCGCCTCCACGCCAGGTTCCATTTGCGACAGACTTGCCAGCAAACCTGCATTGAAGCTTGCATTCTGAGCAATGTCCCAGAAGGACCAGTTGACAAATTCATTGACGGTTTTCTGGTGATCTTTGACGACTTGCGGATTAATGCCATAGGCATCAGGTAACTTGATATCGCCGCCGAAGGTCATGTCCCATGGATCGATATTCACCGGCATGCGATAGAGTGTGCGATAACGCGTGTGTGTTTTGCCGGTGTCTGTACAGGTGATTTTGATCACTGCACCGTAGCGTCCGGGTTTGTCTGCGGTGGAAACAAGATTGCAGTTGGCATCGTAATAGTCTGTGGTGATGGTATATGGGCCAAGTAACTGCTCCATCACCAATGGTTGTGCAAATTGACACGCTGGAAGCGTACTGCTTTGGAAAATGGTCGAGGGTTGAAATTTCAAAGCAGTCGTCAACAACATCTCTTTGCGATGTTCATCAATATTCGGAATCTCAAGTGAAGGAAGAAGCGATTGGCCGGGGATCGCTATATCCATCTCTGAAATTTTGTCGGGATGCTGTAAATCAAGCGGGTAGCGGAAACTCAATGTCGACCAATCGCCATGCGGCTGCATTGTTCCTTCCAAGACTGTTTTGTAATTAACCTGCAGTGAACAGGGCGAATCCACCATTGCCGCTGTTCCCAGGATGTTCACCTTGATCCACTTCAGATGTTCGATACTTGTTGAGGCGGTCACATTGATTGCATAGGCATAGCTTTTTGTTGTTCGCTTGAGCCAGATGGTATTCATCTGCGAACTGTCAGCATATGTTCTGACGCCGGGGTACCAAAGTAATTGCTTACGCTGAGAATTCTGGTCGACATCATTAAAGAAAACCTGCAAAGCCTGTGTGTGATGTTCTTTGTTTACGTTGGGATCAAGTTGCAGGATATCCCATGGAATTAGCGCTTCGAGAATGTAGCCATGCTCTTGCCTGGTACGTGCAATCACGGGTTGTGGCACATTGCCAGCTTGAGGTTTGTTCTTGCTCAGGTTGTTTAAGTGGAATCGGGGTTGTGGGTGTTTGACATCCATACCAGGGGCAATGAGTAGTTGAAGACGTTGATCACCACCGACTTTGTTTGCCAGGAATAATTCGATGCCATCTTGTTGCCAGATATCCGATGGAGAATCTGCTTCAGTGAATACATCATCACCCACAACTGCGAGAAACAAAATGCCACGGTTATCCCACGCAATGCGACAACGCGGATTAAAATCCTGCTTTGAGGGATAGTTGTTGGACAATGGAGTAAACATGTTGATTTGTAACCCCTCGTCTGGCCAATCCTCCATTTTGCCGTCGATGTTGATTGTGTCGGTATAGGCAATTGGATAACCGTTGACTTTGGCAAAGGCGTCATGTTGCAGCAAAGGCATAACACAACCAATGACAGTCAGAAAAATGGCCAGCGATTTCATGTTCGGTCTCCCGGTGAAGTGTGTGAACTGGAATGTGGATTGTGACACAAACACGGATAACAGACAAGAGTATCTCTAATAGTCTTTTTTTAATCGCGTCGAATCACCCGTTTTCAGAGCATCAAGTATTTTGCAAAACTTTATGACTGCGAAACTTGAAAATCCTTGAACATCGCTCGCTCTCACTTTAAGATCAACACACCACAGTCGAACCTCATGACCTTTCTACACGGAGACTGCTATATGACTTCAGGGCAACCCCCGGAAGCTTCCCATGAAGATTCTTCTGAAACTTCGCTGGAAGATTCATCTGCTGCCAAGTCAACATCCACTGCCGTTTCGGATGCGACGGACGCCACAAAAAAACAGATTCATGCTTCGCTGGATCGATACTGGAAAGCCAATGTCTGGATCATGCGCGTTCTGCTATTGATCTGGGCTGCAGTGGGTTTGGGAGCGGGAATTATCTTTGCTGACAAACTCAACGCCTTTTCCATTGGCGGCTTTCCACTTGGATTCTGGTTTGCACAGCAAGGTTCGATTTTCGTCTTTGTTGTGTTGATCCTGATTTATTGCATCACCATGAACAAGCTTGATGCCAAACATCATCGGGACGTTGCAGAGATCCAGAATCAAAACAGCTAAATCAGCACGATCCATAAAACTGAAGCAGAGAGACTAATCGCATGACAGTACAGACATGGACCTATTTATTTGTAGGCCTTTCGTTCGGACTTTATCTCTTTATCGCATGGCTCAGTCGCGTGCGTGACACCAAGGGATTTTATGTTGCAGGTCAGGGCGTTCCTGCCATGGCCAATGGGATGGCAACCGCAGCCGACTGGATGAGTGCCGCCTCGTTCATCTCCATGGCAGGGCTCATCTCCACCATGGGCTACTCCGGCGGGGTTTACCTTATGGGCTGGACCGGCGGGTATGTGTTGCTCGCGTTGCTCCTTGCACCATATCTCAGAAAGTTCGGCCACTTCACCGTGCCCGACTTTATTGGTGACCGTTACTCTGTGAGTTACAAGGGGGACAAGAATGATTTGTGGTCCCGCGTCAAAGCCAACCCTGCGCGATTCGTTGCGGTGATCTGCGCCATCTTCGTGAGCTTCACCTATGTCGTCGGCCAGATGAAGGGTGTCGGCGTGGTGTTCTCAAGATTCCTGGATGTCTCGTTGAATACCGGTGTTTTCATCGGCATGGCGATCGTCTTCATCTATGCCGTTCTTGGTGGCATGAAAGGGATCACGTGGACACAGGTCGCCCAATACTGGGTGCTCATCACCGCGTTTCTCGTCCCCACTATTGCCATATCCATGAACCTGACCGGTTCACCCATCCCGCAATTGGGACTTGGCTCCAAGGTGCTTTCTGATGTTGATCCCATGCAGCCTTTCCTCCTACAGAAACTCAACCAGATCAACCAGGACTTTGGCTTTGCCAATTACACCGCAGCATTTATGGATGGGAAATGGAATAAGCTCAATGTCTTCTGTGTCGCACTGGCTTTGATGTGCGGCACGGCAGGTCTGCCCCACGTCATCATTCGTTTCTACACCGTTAAATCCGTCAAGGACGCACGCTGGTCTGGGTTCTGGGCATTGCTGTTTATCAGCTTTCTTTATCTCACCGCACCGGCGTTGGCAGGTTTTGCCCGCTATTACATGCTCGATTCAACCGCGGGTCTCAACGGCCGAACGGCTCAGACCATGCCCGACTGGTATCACTCCTGGAAGAAGTCCGGGTTGATTGCCTGGTTTGATCTCAACGGTGATGGCCAGGTGCAATTCACCAACAACACCACCGGCATGCCGATGACCATCGCGGTGGAAGACCGGCGCGATGGGGGACCAACGCAGATTCTCCCCAATGAAATGTTCAAAATTGATGGTATCCCCATGGCTCAACGCGAAGCCATGTTGGCGGATACCAATGGTTGGGTGGCTGCGCACGTTAATCCATTACAGGAACTGATGACTGCCGGGGCCAAGCATCATCCGGACAAAGACATGATCGTGCTCGCCTCACCCGAGATGGCGGGCCTGGCCAACTGGATCATTGCCTTCGTCGCAGCAGGAGGATTAGCTGCTGCACTTTCCACAGCGTCAGGATTATTGCTGGTCATCAGCTCGTCCATTGCCCATGACCTTTACTATCGCGTGGTCAGTCCCGAAGCCACCGAAGCCAGTCGGCTACTGGTTGGTCGAATCGTCATCGGCTTTGCCATCCTCGTAGCAGGTTACTTTGGGATTCACCCTCCCGGCTTTGTTGGTGAAGTGGTGGCGTTCGCATTTGGCTTGGCCGCAGCTTCGTTCTTCCCTGCCATCGTGTTGGGCATTTTCTCGCGACGCGTGGGAACGGTGCCCGCGATCAGCGGCATGGTGGTTGGTCTGGCCTTCACCATGTTCTACATCACCACGCAAAAAGCCGACGCCATCCTGCTCAACGCCGAAGTCGCCGCATCGATCTTTGGCCCGCCGGATTCGGCGATTCGTCAGCCGTGGTTCTTTGGCATCAATGCTCAGGGGATCGGCGCGGTCGGCATGTTGCTGAACCTGATCGTCACATTGGTGTTGACGCCGCTGTGCAAGGCTCCGACTCAGGAAGTTCAGGACATGGTCGAAGCCATCCGCGAACCTGAAGGCCAGACACCCGCGGTGGTCATTGAAGGTTCGCCTTCGCATTAACGTTTCAATACATCAAATGAACATAACGACCGAGTGCACGCCCAATTCATATCCATGCATGAATTGGCTGATGACGACTATCGAGAGAAATTTCCAGGAAAGACTGCCGAGTGAGACTGCCGGGGTAACTTCCGGGGTAACTTCCGGGGGGATCTTCTGAGAGAAACTTCCGGGGGGCGACTTTACCCCGAGGCGATTGCTCGGTACATTACGTGACTTGAAACTACTCTCGATGGAGACTTTAAACAATGGCTATCGAAACTCTTTATGACAAAGACGGCTCACTGGCACCCCTGCAGGGTAAAACCGTGGCCGTGCTCGGATATGGCTCTCAGGGTCATGCTCACTCCCAGAACCTCCGCGATTCAGGCGTCAACGTCATCGTTGCCAACCGCAAGGAATCCGCCAACGGCAAGAAAGCCATCGAAGACGGCTTCGAACCGCTTCCCGTTGCTGATGCCGTCAAGCAGGCTGATCTGGTGATCATCGCATTGCCCGACGAAGTCCAACCTGATGTCTACGAAAAAGACATTGCCCCGAATCTCAAAGCCGGTGCAACCCTCGGTTTCACCCATGGCTTTAACGTCCACTTCAAGTGCATCGTTCCCCCCGAGAACGTCAACGTGATCATGGTTGCCCCCAAGGGCCCCGGTCATACCGTCCGCTCTGAGTTTGAGCGTGGTGGCGGTGTTCCCTGTCTTACAGCGGTCCAGCAAGACGCCGACGGCAAAGCCTTTGACATTGCCATGGCATGGGCCATCGGCGTGGGCGGTGGTCGCAGCGGTATCATGAAGACCAGTTTCAAAGACGAATGTGAAACCGACCTCTTCGGTGAACAGGCTGTTCTCTGTGGCGGTTTGTCTGCCATGATCAAAGCGGGTTTTGAAACACTCGTCGAAGCGGGTTACCGTCCGGAGATGGCATACTTTGAAGTCTGCCACGAACTGAAGCTCATCATCAACCTGATCGAACGCGGCGGTCTTTCCTACATGCGTTACTCGATCAGCAACACCGCCGAGTTCGGCGACTATCACACCGGTCCCAAGATTGTCACCCCTGAAGTCAAGGCTGCCATGAAGAAGTGTCTGGACGACATCCAGTCTGGCGAGTTTGCCCGTGTCTTCCGTGATGACTATGCAAACGGATTCAAGTGGTTCAAAGCCCAGAAGGAACTGGACAAGACTCACGGCGTTGAAGTCGTCGGCAAGGAACTGCGTGCGATGATGCCTTGGGTCAAGCCCGTGGTCATCGACGAATAAACCCCGGAAGTTCCCTCTGGAAGTTTACCGCGGTAGCCATCGTGCTTAACCCGGGAACTTTCGACATCAATTCAAATAAAAAACAACACCTTCACAATCGCGTGAAGGTGTTGTTTTTATAACTTGGTTGTGAAAACTTAATCGTATTCGTAGTAACCGAGGATGTTGATCCGATTGTCGTTTGTCGAAATTCTGGATCGATCGTAAACCACGAGGAACTGCTTGGATTCAACCGCTCCCCGACGGAAGTCACCTGACGGATACCCACGGATTACGACGTAGGCAGTGTATACATCACTTCGCGTATTGGCGAGTGATCCAAGCTGACGTTGACGGAGAGTTTGATCCCTCTTGGGCGTGTTCGTTGCGACCCCCCATTGTGAACTGTTCATTTTGAACAGGTCACCAACGGACGGAATGCCAGGCGTATTGTCAGATGGTTCACCGCGAAGCGTGATGATTTCATCTACCAGATCTTCACGTTCATCGGTGTCTGCGATTGGCAAAATCTGATTCAGTAGATTTGCCGAGACCGTATTGAGGTTGATGGTTCCCGGGATGAACAGTTCGTCCGTATCCTGGTCGTCAATTAAGCTGTCACCGTCATTATCCAGCCCATCACTTTCAGGACTTTTGTAGACAAACTGCTGCATCAGTGCCCAACCAAAACTCATGTTGTAGTATGCCGAAGCCGTGTTGTCACTCACGTAGTATGTGTTGTTGTCGCGCATGTCGAGCATGTAGTTGTGACGCAGGTGATCGTCCTTGGTCGCACTGGCAAGTGATTGAGCAAATTCGGTGTCAGGTTCAAGACCTACGATGGGAACCAATGCCAGGTCAGCAACGTGATCGATCTCACCACTTGTCGGGAATTCCCACTGGTCGGTTTGAGGATCAAATAATTGTGTATGATCAAAGCTATCAAAAGTCACATCGATGAATCGGAAACCATGTCCAGTTAGTTTTTTGACTTTTACAGACTGAGAATCAATTGAACCTGATTTATCAGTGATCCCCAGACGATCAATCGTGCTGGCAAAGTAATACAAATCTGCATCATCATTGTTATCAGTATCAGAGACATCTCGCTGGTTGATTTGCCATTGACTGTTTGGGTAGGCAAGTGCATTGAGTCCCAGGCCATTGCCAAAAACTGAAGATTGTGAATACTGCACCTTGTTATTCAACGCAGCCTCAACATCCAGAACATCCAAATCAAGGTTTTCGATCAATCCTGTTGTAAAATTGACAAACCCGATACCAAAAAAGTTAATGTAGTGGTAGTAGTTTTCATTGACATTCGTCGGGTATTGCTCAATCGGAGCCTTGGAGTATGCCCATGTCATTGCTGTACCATCTTGTCGCGTGGCCCGAAGCTGGACATTGAAATCAGAACTTTTGCTTCCGGTGTAAAGTAGCAATGAATCGTAGGCATCATCAGCAAGCTGAACGAGAATATTCTCATATCCATCAGATGCTTCGTCAGAGATCAATTCGGTGATGTTGTAATCATCGTCCTGTCCTGCCTGGGTTTTGGATTCTTTGTAAATGATCAAAACTTGCTTGGATTTGAGTATGCCATCGGGCAATTGTGATTGAGCGATAGCATCCAGTGCACCAAGATCGGTATCGCCAATCCACAGGTTTACATTGCTCAGCAGGATGTCATTTTCATAGGGATTGCGGATTTCGATCGCAAAACCGGGGACATCATTGGCATCTGCGATCGCATTGACACGCAGGTGATAAGCATAACCAGAAGACGTCCAACCAGCAGAAAACCGGTGTGGACGTTGACTGTAGACTTCCGTGATAAACGGCAGTGCTTCCATGCCCATGACTGCGGTCGTGCCAGCGACTTCACCGCTGTAGCCAAGCGCGTTACCATCGACATCGTACTCATAAAATTGTGAGACAAGGTTATCAAAATCCGCAAAGTCAACATAGTTCATGACCATCTGTTTGCACATTGAAATCAACTGTGCATCAGAGTATTCACTCATACCTGTGTTGCTGTAGAAGGCTTTGAGTTTTTTGTAAAAGCTGTAGGAATCAACATGTGAATTGGGTGTCAAAAGATTGTAGAGATTCGACTTGGTATAAACACCCGGCGTTTCGTTCGGCAGTGATGGACGAAAAACGCCTGCACCATTGACAGTGGTTAACTGGTGGCGGACTTCTTTTTCGAAGTAGTCATCCATTTTGTTAATGTCAGGCACGCTGGAATAAGTCGATTCGCCGGTGCTTGTGCCACGCAGAAAGTCTTCCATGCCATAGGAAGTGTCTTCAATGGTCGTGGTGATTTCCGGGTTGTTCAGACCGTTGCGATAACGCAGTTCAAGTTCGTTGAGGATGCCGAGTTTGTTCAAAGGTGCGGGGAAGTTGTCGTAAGTCAATGCACCATTGAGCCAGAAGTTGTATCTGGTGCTTTTAGGAACCGGTAAAGTCAATGAGCTTGAAGGTGATATCCCCAGTCGATAGGCCATGAGTCTCTTGAGTTCTGACGTACTTCCGCCATTGTGGAATACGAAATTGCCAAAATCCAATTCCGTCGGATTGAGTGCGGTAACGGTATAGTCAGGATATTCGCCGGGAAAATTGTCTTTGGTGTTTGCCTGACTTAATGCCACATTCATATTCAGCATGGCCGAGTTATCGATGATACGCGCAGCCATGACATAGCTGATACCGGAGATCTGTCGGATTGGGGCCCATGTCCATTTGCTGTCGTAGATACCATCACCATCGGCATCAGCGCCAAGGACTTCATAATTGCGTGCCGCATAATCAAGGTTGTTGGATTGATTGCTGACATTAATCGGGACTTCCGTATCGAACCCCCAACGGGTTTTGATGTCCATATTGTCATAGTTGTTGACAGCAATCTCATCGGGTGTTGCACTGTCACTGTCTGAAGAGGGCAGGCGAAGATAAATACCATTGAGATTGGTAATGTGCGGCCAGGTGCCTTTGTGACCGGATTGGAATGTTGGTTCCGTACTTGCAAGCCATGTGTCGTCGAGTTGCCCGCCACTGGAGGTGTCGGTGCTTCCATCATTGAACTGGACGGTATAGGAATGATTGCTGCTGGTCCATGGGAAGTCGTAACCTTCAATGCCTTGAGAACGGTCAAACATGACATCATCTGTGGTGATCAGATCACTCTTGAGCACTTCGCCGATATAGGCCATCGAAGCATTGGCAACCACGTCGATATAGCTCTTGGCCGTGGTTTGTGCGGTGGCGCGATCCAAGCGCGATGTCTGGAGATAAGCCATCCCCAGCATCGAAATGAGCAATAAGGCCACCACCACAAGAAGCATCACCGATCCACGCTCACGGGATCGGTATGTCCGTATGTCTGAACGATCAGCATGTCGATAATTTTTCATAGTTGGATCCTCCCCTGTGGTCGATACATCGGCACAGGTGTCACACGATTCATTCTTGAACCGAAAAAATCACCCCTCTGTCTGAAAGAATGTCCAGACAGTCGTCACAGAACTAAAAGATGTAAGAGCAAAAAGTGTGCGTGGAAGTTCGATAAAAACCAACTTGAAGCAATAAACATGGGCATACAGAGAACAGCGATGGACGTGGAAGTTACAAGAGATACATTCCGTTCTCTTTCACAACTTTCGGCGATCGTTACAAACCGACCCTATATCGCTCAGGTGTATATAGACGTATTGCTTAAGATGACATATTGACGTGTATGGCAATCTTCTTTGTAATTGCTGCGCGTTGATGACCCCAAACGGGCGTGAAGAAAGTGAGTGTCTCAATGCGCAAAAAAAAGGCATGTTGAGCACTAGTGGTCCGTCAAAACTTAATTGTGGGATAGACTGATTTAAGTTTGCATCTTGCATCGTCGATTTTCATCTG
>PAIY01000249.1 GCA_002704825.1 Phycisphaeraceae bacterium | reverse complement strand
TGATCCCCTCCCTGAAAATTGCACCAGTCTTGTCGAGAGAATCCCAAGCACCGAGAATGGTGCAGGAAAGGATTTTTCGATGAAGAAGCGTTATTCATCTGAGCAGATCGTTGCGATGCTTCGCGACGCGGACGTGTTACTAGGCAAGGGTATGAAAGTGCCCGAAGCGAGCAAACAACTGGGCATCAGTGAGCAGACGTACTACCGCTGGCGTCAGAAGTATGGCGGGATGGACCCGCAGATGGCCAAGGAGCTTCGCGAGCTTCAGAAGGAGAATGCCCGGCTCAAGAAACTGGTGACTGAGCAGGCTTTGGACATGGAGATTCTCAAGGAGGCCGCCCGCCCAAACTGATTGAGCCCGAACGTCGACGGCAAGTCGTTGATCGTGTGCGTCGTCGTTTGGGCTCGGAACGAATCAGTGAGCGTCGTGCATGTCGAACGTTAGAGCAGCCGCGTTCGACACAACGGTATCGTTGCAAGAAGTCGGATGCGGATCGACAGTTGATTGTTCAGATGCGTCGGCTGGTCGAATCGTATCCTCGGTTCGGTTCAGAGCGTGTGCATCAACTACTGCTACAGACGGGGTTGCATGTGAACTTCAAACGGGTGCATCGCATCTGGAAACAGGAGCACATGCAGGTGCCTAAAAAACAGCGTAAAAAGCGGCGTTTACCGGGCACTTCCAGTAACAGTTGTATCCGTCACAAGCCCACGTATCCCAATCATGCTTCCGGGGGTGGGGTTATGACTTCGTGACGGATCGAACGGAAGATGGTCGACAGTTGAAGCTGCAGGTGGTGCTTGACGAGTTCACACGCGAATGCCTGGCAGTCGAAGCTGCCCGATCATTCACGGCTCGTGATGTGATCCTGACGCTGCAATATCTGTTCGCGGTGCGTGGTGCGCCCCAGCACATTCGCAGCGACAATGGCCCTGAGTTCGTGGCCCACGAGATTCAACGCTGGTTGAATCAGGCGTCGGTGCGTACACTTTATATTCAGAAGGCCAGCCCCTGGGAGAATGGTTACGTGGAATCGTTCAACGGCAAACTACGAGACGAGCTATTAAACCGTGAGTTGTTCCTGGGACTCGACGAAGCAAGATATGTTCTGGACGAGTGGCGGTTGAATTACAATCACCGTCGCCCGCACAGTGGCATTCACTGGCAGACACCTGCATCGTATGCAGCCAGTCTGTCTCAACAAGCCGATGGGATGTTCCCGCCGGCTTTGCCTGCTGACCCTCCGGTCGGGGCTACGCCCCTCCCTCCGGCTCAGCAGGCAAACAACAACCCGATTCTCTCACAGTGACTGGTACGAAAACCGGGAGGGGCTCAGGATTCGGTATTGATTCTATTGATTGCCATAAGGCAGATTGCTGATAAAGAATTTGTCAATTCTAGTATCACCTTCCCTGCCGAGGAGTGTCAGTGTGTGCCCCCCTTCGGATAGGTCGTATGCTTTTGGCATACTGCTACCACGCGCTTGGATCAAGTCCCATTGCCATTGTGTTTCAGAATGTGACACATCCCAGATCTCTTCGGCATCCGTGTCTATTTTAAATCGGAATGAATCGTGTGATCCGGCAGAAGGCGGTGTCAAACACAGGGCATTGATGTAGTAAGTTCCAGCAACGGTCACGTTGAAAGTATAGGTTGCTGTGCCCTGCGCCCAACCTGGCGCGCTGATGTATTGTCCGCCACTGGCTGAGGAATCAGAGACGATGTTAAATCCGCTGTGGGTGGTAGCCTCTTCCGCTTCAAAAATGAACATGGTCTTGTCATTGAGGTAAGGTTGATTGGTGATGGTAACGCGATCAAGCAATGCCATCGATTCACGCGTGTACATGTCGATACGATGTGTCCCCGCTGTGAGATATCTTTTCAAAGGTTCGACACCATCAGCCCGGACTTTAATATTGCTCCAGTTCCATAGGCCTTTGAGACTTGACCAATCCCAGATGTCATCATTGTTCCAGACCAGTGGGTTTTGCGTATTGTCCACACGAACGTACCACGAGTCGTGTGCGCCTGCGTCAGCCACATTACCATCAATGGTATGAGATGCAATGAAGTAGTAATCACCCGGTTGACTGATGGTAAATGTTGCAGAAAGTGCGCCATTTGATCCGCCGTCAGGTCGGTAGACATAGCTACCACCGTAGGCATTGGGATCGTTACCAATGCTTAGATTCATTGGATTCATCTCTTCAGCTTCGAAGCTGATCATCTGCGGGAATTGATCATAAACCTGCATGTTCAGAAAGACAATGCGGATCCTCCCGGATTGACTGCGAAAGCAAAGCGTACCATCATAGGTTTGTGTAAGCAGTCCGGTGGTATTGACGGTGATGGTGATTGTTTGCGATCCGGTACCGCTGGCAGGAGAGGCAGTAAACCAATCACCGTTTTGTATTGTTTGCCAAGTCTCACCTGTAGGAACCGCAATTTGCACGCTAGCCGTTTGGGCAGGTTGTCCTTTAACATAATCCATGATCAGTCGATTTTTCGAAACATTCAGCCCGTTTTCACGATAGGGGAAGATCGATGCAGTCTGTCCTTCCATCGCTCCGATGTCCGGTCCGGATCCTGTGTAATCTGCGTTGATGACCCCCAGATCGACTCCGGCATCCACGCCAACCGAACCCGTTGCCAGATGCCAATCACCTGCGGATAAATCGAGATAATCCATGACACCTTCAAAGCCATTGATTTCCCAGTTCACTGGATCGGCCAGGAATGTATTCTGGTAGACCAGATCGTAATCCAGGTCAGCAACACCCAGAGGGAGGGTGTGGTTAGCAATGCCGCCTGCGAAGATGTTGTTTCGTGAGACAACGGGTGTTGGTCCACCGCCATCGTAGAGTCCATCCTTCATTGCCAGATTCGGGGAGATGACGGTGTTATGCCAGAGTGACAGCAGACCAGGGTAAATGTACTTGTTGCCGCCGAGTTTCAATGTGCTTCCGCTGTTCCCTTCGACATCCCCCATGTCATCAATGACGTTGCGCCAGATGTAGCATGGTCCGCCGCGGTTGAGTGCGGTGCTGATCCCCACAAAGCAACGCGTGATCCAGTTGCCCCACATGCGAACGTTGATTTGGCCGCCGTCCAGTTCGATGCCGTCGTCAGCCGAGTAGGCCATGATGTTGTTATAGATATCGGTATCGCGGTACGGACCGCCGCGACGTCTTGGATTGTCGAGGCCGCCGATGACGTCGTTAAACCAATGCTCATCATTTCCGAGCATGTCGTTGTCGCGGATGACATGGTTGCCACCGGTACGACTGAGTATGATGGCTTGTTGGCCGGCTGGATGTCCAACCGTCCAGGTGTTGGATGTCCCACGTGGACTATGGATCAAATTATGTTGGATAACGATCTGGCTGCTGGCTGATTCAACATAGACGCCAGCCTGATTGTTGATGAGTTTGTTGTTGTCGTTGGGGTCAATGTAAAAGCCGTCCTCATCAAGTACACCAGCCACACCCCAGCCGGAGATATCGCATTGTTCAATGCGAATATGATGACTGTTGGTGACACGAATCCCGTGTTTTTTCCCTCCCTTGATGGTCATGCCTCGGATCACGACATATGCAGCGTCGACTATGTGTAGTGTTTGATCAGCCGTGGTTCCTGAATCCAACGGGCCGTCTGCGGTGTAGACGACCCAACCGTTTTCATTTCCTTGATCACTGATGGTTATCCCGGCTGTCGCGGTTTTCTCTGAACCTTCTGTAACAGAATCAGCCCAGGTTTGTCCAATCAGTGTGACGATGTGAGTCTGAGCCTGCTGATCGCTGTCATGCAGCGTACATTCGATCTGTACTTGTGAATCGGGAGGCAAATACATCACACTGCCACGAAAGCATTTTCCCGCGCGATCAGGGATGAGGTTCATACCATCGATCCATGCCCCACCGTCAATGCGATAGCGCACGGTTGCGGTGCTGTTGTCGTTGCTATCCCCGTGATACGTCATCGAGATGCCTGCTGATTCAAACGTACAAACAATCTCGCCTGTGAGCCAACGTGATTGGGTGTAACTACTTTCCGTGGGTGTCACGGCACTGACGTAACTTGGCATCGTTGTAATGCGTGAGGCATCGTTGTTGCCATCGACCCATTGACGCGTGAGGATATCCACAGGTGTATAGCCTTTTGCAAGACGCAGGTCATAGACCTGTCCAATAAATCCGTTACCTTGTCCATCGTGCAGGATTTGAACATCAGTTGTTTGGACTGAAGCGATGCTGCCTGCACCGTATTGATGTTCAATATAGAGGGCTTCGGGTTCGGATTTTGTTCCTGCGACCCATACGGTCAGGCCGTGTTCTCCCATATTGGTGTTATCCGGGGCGATACCGGGTTTATACATGACCGAAATATAGACCCATTGACCATAGGTGACACATTGTTCGCTTTGGTCACTGAGTAAAGAAACCGATCCTTGATTGGTTTGGACGGTGACAGTGACAATGCCACCGCGAGTGTATTCATCTTTGACTTCAATTCCACAGGATAATATGCCATCCCATTGAATCAGTGGTAAATACCTGTCGGTTGAAGATGCCTGTATTTTTACCCATGCCCCAAAACTCACGCCACTGGATAACACGTTACCCGATGGAAGTCCCAAGGCATCGATTTCCTGATTGCCGTTACATGACAGGTAACCCGCCCCCCAGGACAAGTTGGTATCCTGAATTGCGTGATCATATATGGATGAATCAGCCTGCTGACCATTTTGCGCCAATGGCAATCGCAATAATGCGTCAGGATCTTCATACAAACGAATGTCAGCAAAGTATGCGGTTTGGTTTGTATAGCCAGATGTTCGGGCAAAGCGTCCCAGTATCATCAATTGGTTGGCTTCAAGGGAGTCGAATGTCATTTCGATATATGTCCATCCGCCATTGTTTCTCTGTGAACTGACACGGTTGATTTCCGAACCTTGGTTCAGTCGTTTGAATTGCAGAAAAGCCATATTGTCGACAGTCGCATACACCCAACCGGCGAGTATGTATTGATGATGTGGTTTGATATTGTAAATCTGCTGCTGAACATAACCTTGCGAACTGCTACTTTGGCTGCCAACTGTTGCGGCCAGACTTTGCGAAGCGCCTGCCGGGTACTCGGTGTTACTGTGGGCGAAGCTGTAATCCCCCGAACCATAACTCCATAAGACTGGCAGGCCTGATCCGTCAAGCGCCGAGAATTCCGAGTTACTCACCAGATTCCCGTTTGCCAGTGCCGTTGAATGAATGATTGCCAGAGTCCCCAGAAGACAAATAAAGGAAGTGCGTTGTGCCAATGGTTGTCTCCAGTATGTTGATGTGACCGTGGATAAAGTGTGTTGTCAGTAGTTTTTAATTTTGCTATGGAAATGATTGGCAAAAAAGTGCGTTCGATATCCAACGCCGTAATCCCCGTAGAACACAGGTGGCTGTCCCATAACAAAGCCCAGTTCTGGCTTCCGACCCTTCATAATGTGCATGAGATGATTGATGTTGAATCATATGGGCAAATTTGGCTAAGTCAAGAATTATTTGACTTAGTCATTCTTGTTCGGTTTTGTGGCTCAACAGATTGTTGCGATGTTAATAAGAGACGGCTACACCTACACTCAGAAAAAGCAGTCGCATCTTAAAGTTTATACAACCAACCGATACTGCGCAACCACAGTTGGCATGCCCACATAAAATATGTCAAAAGCCTATTGACTTAGTCAGTTATATGCATACTGTTTAGATAGCACTGTTTACCTTTGTTCACACGGAATTCAAACTGACATGCGTCTGATTACGATTTTGCTGTTGTTTTACAATCCCCAACTCGCCAATGGGGATATGACCCTCCAAAGCGGACAAATGTATCCCAACGGCTGTCGGAGCATCTCGTCAGGTGTCAAGGCCAGCACCCTAACGGAGAATCAGCCGGATGGTGTGTCGTCGGGACTTCGGATCGTCCCGGAAACGAAGCAACAGTGGCTCGGATTCATCACTCAGACGGTCAAAATTTCCTTGGAGAAAGTGCCTTGCCATTGTAGGTGAAGATGCTGCGACGGCATTGTTTTGCAATGACAAGGATTGCACACATTTCTCGGGAAATGGTGCCAACACGATGGCACAGATGATTGTCGACACGTTACCGACAGTCTGCCCGGAGTTGGCTAGGTATCTCCGCTAATCAAACTGATTCCATGACGAAATCAACTCAGAAGTAAATACCATGAAAACACGACATGCCCACACACGTACGCACGGTTTCACCCTCATCAACGGTAGGTGGCCATCTCGATCATCAGCCTGTTGATTTCGATTCTCCTTCCCGTGTTAAGTGCCACACATAAGCAATCCAATCAGATCAAATGTGCAAGCAACATCAACAGGTTGAAAACAGCATCGCCATGTATGCCATAGACTTTGATGACCCGACTCCCCGGGGGGATACCGGTGTGGTGTCGACAGATGGATGGTGGTCGTACACCGTCATGGGTACATGACAAGTCCAGCAGTATATGTCTGCCATGATGGCAAGAGCAATATGTCACGCAAAATCAATGGTGTCGATTGTCAATTTCAAATCCAAAGTGCAACGCGAGGTCGTTTGTTGCGAACCTCGCGCGGCGTCTGGTAATTAAGTCACTTCTTTGTCCTGAAAGCGAGATTCCCCCCATGCGTTATCCACATTTTACGCGTCGTCTGCTGGTTGTACTGCCATCTGTGCTGATGTGTCTGATCGCGATCAATACCGCGTCCGCCATCGAACATGCCAAGGCCAAGCATGTGTTCTATTTCATCGGTGACGGGATGGGATCGTTGCAACGTGAAGTTGGCGAGCAATGTCTCAAAGGCATCACCCAGAATCCCGATGCGACACTGTTGATGAATCAACTGCCAGTGCAGGGCTTTCTCCAAACGCGCTCAGCCAACAAGAATATCACCGACTCGGCCGCAGCAGGCACGGCATTAGCCACGGGATACAAAACCAACAACACCGTGGTGGGGCTGCTGCCTGACATGAAAACACCGGTCCCTTCCATCGCGGAACTGGCTCATCAACATGGCTTGAAAGTGGGGATCCTCACATCCGTTACCCTCGACAATGCCACACCAGCCTGTTTCTTTGCCCATCAAGCTAAGCGATCCCATTACTATCCTATCTCCGTTCAACTGGCCAACGCGCCATTTGCATACTTTGCAGGGGGCGGTTTGCAAGGACTGGAACACAACGGCGACAACAACCTTGAACTGGCCAAGACCAACGGCTTTGTCATCACGCAATCACGCAAACAACTGGCCGAACAACGCCCGGGCACGCGCGTCATTGCGCTTAATGAAAGTGACAAAGCCCAGCACGCTGCCCTGCCATGGGAAGTGGAACGCAAGGATAGCGACATTTCCCTTGCCCAATTTGTCGAACAAGGCATCCGACTCCTCGATAACGACAAGGGCTTTTTCATGATGATCGAAGGGGGCAAGATCGACTGGGCTGGCCACGACAATGCCATCGGCACATTGGCGCGCGAAGTTGTCGCCCTGGACGAAACGCTCAAAGTCGCAATGAAATTTTACAAACAGCATCCCAATGACACGCTCATCATCATCACCGCCGACCACGAAACCGGTGGCATGCAGAAGATCGGCAAGCCCGACCCCCAATACCTGGCCAACTTTACTGCAAGCTTTGAACATTTCAAATTCCAACTCATCGAACTTATCAAAAACAAAGCAACATACGAGCAAGCCTTCGCACTGGCGCAATCGCAATTCCGTCTTGATCCATTGACCGAGGAACAGGCACTGGACATGCAAAAGGGATGGGCGTTACTGCTTGATAGCGCCCCCATCAAGTTTAACTATAAAAAGTACAATCCGTTCATCGAAAACTGCCTGGTCCTTGCAGCTCGCAAAGCCGGCTATCAATTCACCACGCATGGACACAGCAATGTAGATGTTCCAATCTCCGCGATTGGTGTCGGTTCGGATTGGTTCAAAGGCACACAGGACAACACCGTCGTCACCCGCTATCTTTATCAACTGATCACCGGCAAACCCTTTTCCGTTCTCCAAGAACCCGGACAGTAAAAAACTACATAAAACAGGGATTTTCTGGTAAACGCTCCATCAATCACATCTACCCATTTTGGTTTTCTCACGGGAAGTTGTGTGGATGGAATCATCCACACGAGAATTGTCTGGGCTGAGGCTGACACTGCGGCTGCGAATCATGCAGAGCGTGAGTCGGTTCGGTGGCGGGCGCCCATCGAGTAACAGCGTAGAAGCGGCTTGAGTATTACCGGTTTCTGTCAGCAGCACCGGGTTGCCACGGACAGCTTCTACCTCTGGCGCTAGCAACTGGCGCAACCGCAGACTGCCGAGCCGGATCGATAACGTTCTGAATACTGCGCAGATTTGAAAAAGCGGTTCTCCGAGTGGATGGTGTTGTTTGCAGATAACCTCATTTACTGGAGAACCGCTATGAAAGATGATCTTGCCGTCAAAGACGAATCTGATCAATAAGATATTTTGGATCAATGAAGCTCAGGTGCGTGAGCATGTGGACTGCGACATACCCTACTCACCCGCAAAATCCCGCCGTATTGACACCATACCGTGTATAAAAAGGCCCGGCCTTTCCGAAGAAAAGTGCCGAGCCATTCCGGGGGCTGTGTTATGGCATTCAATGTACCCGTCTTACCTGGCCATGTGAAGCCCCCTTCAAATACCTCATCCCTTGAAAGCAAAATCCGGCAGCGCATTGACCGCCCCATTGACGTCCAGCAAGGCAGGATCGGTGTAGAAGTTGGTGGTGA
>PAIY01000248.1 GCA_002704825.1 Phycisphaeraceae bacterium | reverse complement strand
TGACGGTGTCGATCTGAAATCCCGCACAAGTTTGCCTGCATCCAAGTGTCCATTGGGCAAGTGGGTCGATGTGCCTACACCCAAACCCAGTCCCATCCTGCCACCCGGCACATGGCTATCCATGTTCATCCAAGTCACCACCTTCGGCATGGTGCGTCCCTGCACCAGCTGTAAATCCCGCATGGCCACCATGAACCGTGCGGGTTGGGCAGGGCTGCCACGTGTCTGGTGGCGATGGTTACTGCAAGCTCTGTGAATCTTCTTGTCATCTGTATCTATATAGAAGGGACTCCATGATCACTCAAACCACTGTTATTGATTCGTCCACTGATGCCAAACCGTCCTCTGTCATGCTGACCGTGGATCAAGTTGCCAGCATGCTCAATTGCAGTTCACGCCATGTCTATCGTCTCTGCGACACCAAACGCATGCCCGCGCCCGTGCGGCTTGGCATGTTGGTTCGCTGGAATCGCAACGTCATCGAAAAGTGGATCAATGCAGGTTGTCCGCCTGTACGCTCCCGGAAGTAAAACTCGAAAAACCCCTGAAAAATAAGTCGAATCATGCCAAATGATGCCTTGCAATCTGTGCAAGTCTGAGCCTGAATGTGTCACAACAACACCTATATGAAAGGCAACCATGGCCAACCTGTACAAGAAAACCTACCCGATCCCCATGCCCGACGATGCGGAAATCGTCATCAGACGCGGTAAACCCACTGTCCAATGGCGCACGAAACATGGCAGGATCAAAACTGCACCACTGGCCGAAGACGGCAAACGCATGATGTACGTCTCGGAAGTCTGGTATGCTCGCTATACCGATCATGCTGGTAACGACAAACGCATCTCCACCGGGTGTCGCGATGAGCAGGCTGCACAGCGCGTCCTGTCCGATGTTCTGGCCGAACAGGAGAAGATTCGTGCCGGCTTCATTACGCCACAGGAAATCGAAGTTGCTGAACACAGCAAGGCAGCCATCACCGATCACATCAAAAAATATCTGGATCATCTGAAAATCAAACGTGTCCGTGGCCGTAAAGTCTCAGAGAACTATCGCAAGAATGTGAAGTGTCGACTCAACCGTTTGGTTGAAGACTTGAAGATCAAGAAACTGTCTGACATCACCAGCGATGCGATGAACCGTTGGCTCAGCAAAGCTGAAGACAAAGACATGGCCGCTGCCACGCGCAACGAATACGTGATCTCGATGCATGCGTTCTGCAACTGGCTCGTCAGAGAACAACGCATCGTCACCAATCCACTCACCATGGTGCAGAAAGCCGATCGCGCCAGTGATCGTCGCCACATCCGTAGAGCATTGACCATTGAGGAAGTCGGCAACCTGCTCCATGCTGCGGCGCTGCGTCCCATCGCAGAGTGGGGTAGAGGAAAGATTGAAATCCCCAAGTCCAAACGCAAAGGCCGACAAACCTGGAAATACGAAACCGTGACACAGCAGAATCTGGACGCCTGTTACGAACGTGGCCTTGCTAAACTCAAGAAACCCCACCTCAAGAAACTCGAACGCCATGGCCGGGAACGTGCCTTGTTCTACCTGATGGCCGTGTCCACAGGCCTGCGTCACAAGGAACTGCGTAGCCTGACGCTTGGCCAGTTGTTCCTGGACGCTCAACCATCGCCATACTTTGAGCTTTACGCCAACCAGTCCAAAAGCGGTAAGGAGAGTCGCCTACCACTCCGCGCCGATGTGGTTGAGAAAATCAAACAACACATGGAACATCGCAGCAAACAGGGGTACAAGGCGCAGCTCTTCGATAACCCGCCCGGTATCCGCGTCTTTGACGCCGACTGTCAAGCAGCAGGGATCGCAAAGAATGACGCGCGGGGCCGCGTTGTCGACATCCATGCCCTACGTACCACCTTCGGCACCCACCTGGCCGTTGCCGGTGTCCATCCCCGTGTCGCCCAAGCCGCCATGCGGCACAGTCGGATCGAACTCACCACCAACTTCTACACTGATCCGGCCTTGCTCGACGTCAACGGCGCGGTCAATGCGTTGCCGGATTTTGCCCTCAAGGGATGAGGGTATTGAAGCTTTACATGGACGGGTAGGACGGATACATTGATTGCCATAACTCAGCCCCCGGAATGGGCTCGGTACTTTTCTTCGGAAAGGCCGGGCCTTTTTTTATGCGCGGTTAGGGTTTTATCATTACTGGGATTGGGCCAAAAGCAGAGCATATCGCAGCCAGTGCAAGTGATGGTCGGGCATGTTCTTGGTCTGGTCAATTAAAAGCATTGACATGTAATGGCATGAGGGGAGAATAGTAGTGAAGTCTAGGGGCTCTCATCTATTCAGAATTTAACTAGAAATTAGACCCACGGGGGTATTTATGAACAAGCAACAACAATTCATCACTGAAGTTCAAACTGGTGTAATACTCAGATATCTGGGTGATAATGTTGGTGGACACAAGGCAATGTGGGAAGGTCTTATCGACATGGATGATGCGTTCTATGCCTCAGAACGTATTCCTGAAGATATTACTGCTCATCAAGCTGCCTGCCAATTCCTGAGCTTTAAATTCAATGACGACAAAGAGGCTAGTGCCAAAAGTAAGCATGACTGGTTCATGCGTATATGATTGGGTAACAAGAATGACCGTATATGGTTGACACCGTTTTCGTTGCGTCCAATTGGATTTGTTTTTGCAAAAACATTATTGAACAACACTAATGACTAACAATATTAACCTACAGATCAGCATACCATTGGATGATGATGGCTATCTAGATCGTGAATGTCCGGCTGACGCATGCAATGCGTCATTCAAAGTTCATGCAGATGATTGGTTAGGAAAAGTGCGTGATGAAAAGGTGTTCTGCCCAGTCTGTGGTCACACAGAAACTTCAGATCATTGGTTGACGGAGGAGCAGGTTGAATACTGCAAAGGACGCATGTTGCAGCAGGTAATGCCTGTGGTGCAGAACATGCTACAAAAAACTGCTAGAAGTTTTAATCAGCGTCAATCGCCTGGTGGAATTATTCAGATGTCGATGACTGTCAAACCATCAAGGCCCATTGTAGTTGTACCTTTAGAAGCTGCCGAACTGATGCGACAGCGATATACCTGTGAAGTCTGTGGGTGCAGATATGCTGCTATAGGTGCAGCGTTTTTTTGTCCATCATGTGGTCACAATTCCGCGAAATCTGCATTTAGAGAAACCATAAACACGATCCGTAAACTTCCTCAAGTCAAAATTGCCTTGGATACTGCACTTGAAAGGGATGATGCTGCCAACACATACCGTCTTCTTCTTGAAGAAAATATGGGCAAACTAGTGGGAACATTCCAACGATTTGCTGAAGCTACATTTGAAGCATTGACAGTCGCAGGATCGATTCACCCTCGTCGTAACGTATTTCAAAATTTGCTCGAATCAAGCGACTTGTGGGAACAAGCTATTGGCATACGTTACGAAGATATGATTTCAATGCATGATTGGCAGGCTATTCAGCGTTATTTTCAGCAACGCCATCTTTTGGCACATAAAGATGGCCTCGTTGATGTGTCATACATTCAAAAAACTAATGATGCTCAATATCAGGCTGGTCAACGCTTGGTAATCAAGGAGGATGATGTCATTCTCTTTGTCGGATTGGTTGAAAAACTTGCTGACGCTTTAATCAATGCATGTCATAAAGGCAACGATGCGGAGGGTTGATTGAGGTTATGCTTTAATCAAATCAAATGCGGCGTGATGCATACTTTCTGCGCCCTCCCGAGTCGCTATCAGCTTTATCGAGCTTTTTCTTCAAATCATCGCGTCGATGTTTCAGCTTTTCATTGAGAAATGATGCCATGGCATAATCGGCTACATTTACTACGCGAATTCTCCAGTCAAGCCAAGTGTTGTTGAAATCACCTGGGTCGGCTATTTCAGCGATGCATTCTAATAATCTCCATTTTTTTACGCGGTCTTTTTCACTTTCTAATGCCTCAACCAGTTCATTTGTATATATCATCCTTCTATAATTCTGTAATCCGTCTATTGCAGCCAATGAAACGCGTCTGGCCGGATCTGTAAGCATGTTCTTCAATTGATCAACTGGAAAATTTTCTACTGGCCACATGCTAAGCATACGACAAGCAGACTCACGGACGAACTCGTCGCTACTTTCTAATAGCATAAACATGCAGTCTGAATTTGTGATACTGCTTAGACAACGACCGATTGAATATAGAACCCAAGTTGAAGGCTCTGATGGGGCATGCCTTAATAAGTCATCTAAGGCTTTGACTGGATCTAGCTTTACAATTTGAGGCACATAACGGTCTCTATTCAGAAGGTCTGTGTTTAGAAGTGCTTTCTTGGCTGCAATGTAAGCTAGCGATGGATTAAACGAGGCTAGTCCCCGAATTACCCACGGATCAACATGTGAAGATAATGATATAGTGCTGATATGTTCACGAATATCATCGTCTATTAATACTTGTGGAAGAAAAACGTCATCAAAATTGTTAGTTATTTCAGATAATAGATGTGTTCTGGAGTGTGAATCAATCTTTGAAAGATAATTCTTTGTTAATTCAATTGAACGCATGCTACTTGATTTGTGATTGCACAAATCTGATGCAAGGGCTGGGTCAAAACGATTGGCGAGTTCATCAAGAAGAAGATCAAGGGCTTCATTGGTGGAAATTGTCAGCAAAGCGAAGATGACGTTGTGACGGTGATTTTCATTCTTTAAATGCTTTTTAAGCAAAGAAACGGCTTCGTTGATTGGTGTTTTTAGGTTTTGGATTGTCAAGATGCATGCCAAAGCGATGTCAGAGCCTGGTTCTTCGTTTTTGAGTATTGCACAAACGGCACTACTGTAATCAAAGCGTTTTCCAGCACCGATAGCTAAAATTGAGCCAGTCAATTGGGATTTGGGCTCTCTGGTATTTAGAATTCTAAATGCTTGTTGCATAGATTCGTCGCTGAAAGGATTAAGGCAGGATGTATGCTTCCATAATGAGTTTAAGGTGTGCAAGCCAATGTTCAAAAGTCTATCTACAAGGTGATTAATGTTATTTTTCGCAGCGAGAACGTTAATCGACTTTAGAATTTCGTAATCTTCTTCTTTAGACTGGGCTTCTAGTCTCGATATTTTAAGAACATCATCAAGGGATATAGAGTCATCGATACGCAAGGCCCATTCCATCCCTTCCAAATGTGCGTGATGATTGTCAGATGCCAAATACATATGGACTATCTGATGCCAATGATTACCGCCAATTCTGCGAAGAATGGCTATAGCGTACCTTGACTCATGATTGGTTTCATATATGCCTTTCCGTGGCCCAATGGATGTAATTAATTCTTCAAGTAAAGGTCCAAGTTCGTCACGCCATTTACCAAGCTCCTGAAGCATGTCTAAACGATGGCACGATGATATAAGCATTAGTAAAAAGAATAATATTTTCCTGTTAAAATCACCTTGACATAAAACACATCTTAGGATTTCTGTTAGTCTTCTTAAAAAGAAGCGGAATGTGGCAATATCCATGAAATTTTCATTGCCCTGGTAAACATTAAATAAAATGTCGTCGAGTGGCTTTGCTTTGATAATTTCGAGAAGCTTTCCTCGCGTTTCTTCACCATTGATTTCTAAAAGCAAAGGGAGATACCAGTAGCGAGATAGATACATTGATGAGTCAGGAAGTCGTTCAAGATTTTCAATAGCCAAATCTGGTCTAATGAAAACAAGTGCTCTTAACGAAGCAGAACCAAGGCTGTCATGTTCTTCAGGTAACCATCCAAGAAGCTTATCGATCTCAGATGCATCGCGATATTGCTCAATATTTGCAGCGATACATCGCGAGTCGCTCTCTGGGATATTGAGAATAATCTTCTCTTTGCATTTTTCCCAGAGCTCCTTCTTTCCTAGATTGGATAAAATGTATACAAGATCATTTAAACATTCAGTGTTTGGTGTGCTGGAATTAATTTTTTGTACTAACCAGCCCGGATTTAAGCGAATGCATGATGAAATAGCAGAAAAAGAGTCCTTGTAAAGAAACCAGTGGGGATTGGGTCTTTTAGAGTAAGTTTCTGGCTCACTTTTCATGCTGCAGTGAAGTTGAAAAAGCTGGTCTAAAACAGAAGTTGTTGGATGTTGGCTTAGAAGTTTACAGGCAATGTGTTGGTCGAATGGATTGCCTTCGGTAAGCATTTTTTGGGCAATAGGTATAATTTGTTCATCATCAAGTTGATTTAGGCAGTCTACAGTAGGTTGCCAGTGTGATTGATGTGTGTGTGAGATAGATTTTAAGTACAAGTAAATGGCAGGAGCAATAGAATTTCCAAGTGTAGGGAGCAGGTCGCGGTAAAGTGTTTCTCGTAAAGTGAATTCAATACCATCCCACATGGTCAGTAACTGTGTAACTATTGACAATCCGTCGTTGGATTCTAAAATCAAAAATAGTGAATCTAGTACAACATATCCAATCTCTATATTGGGGTGTGTTAATTGATTTCTAAAAATATCCTGTAGAATATTGCTGATCTCATTTAAGCTTCTGTTTTGTGTATAAATGGAACTTGAAATTTCTTTAGCAATAGCAAAATTTGCTAATCTATCATGTGTGATTTCAAAGTTCCCGCTGGATGTGCGTTTCAGCCAGCCAGCTTTTTCCAAGCGGCATATCGTATCGTCGGATATTTTTAAACTGTTAAGTTGTGAGATGTCCCAAGGATAGTGTGATTTTGTAATTAAGGTTGCAGCGAGTTTTGCAAGTAGCACAGAATCATTGGGGTGAAGTTCATGTTCACCTTCATTCAAACGATTCCAGAACCGATTATATAACTCGTACTCATTTGTTGGATGCCATTGGTTTGGTGTTGCGATTTCTGTACAGAATAGCTTTGCTAGAAGTGGGCGTCGTAATGTTTCTCGAACATCAGGTGCAATTTGAAACCACTCTTCGCCGAAATGGTTTTCAAGGTATTGATTACATTCTGTGTTGGTGAAATCGCCTATCCTGAAAACTTTTATTCGACTTCCAGCTGCAGCTTTCATTGTATTGATTGCTGTTTGGGAGCCAGAAACACACAATCGAATACCCCAGTCCTTCAATTGAAGTCGAGCTAAGCTTTCAGCTTCGTGGAGATCAGTTACATTGTCAATAAACACTGTCAACCAAGTATTGGATTGTTCTGGAAGTATTTCATTGAGCCGTTTTACTATTCTCGATAAAGGTAATGATTGGTCGCGATCTGCAACATCTAACCAAAATTTATCCGCTATTATTTCTAGATCTTCCTTTAGGTTACCTGAAGCTTTTAGACAACAAATAACAGTTGAACCAAAGGATGCATGTAATGCAGATGCGTACTGTAGCCATGATTTTCCACAGCCACTTTCGCCAGTTAAAGCCAGTATCGGTATGTCCTGAGGCCATTTCTCGAGATATTCTTCTGCTACATGAGTGCGAACATCAATGGCTCGATTGTATTGCTGTAGATCAAGCCATTGGATAAGGTTTTGGGATGATTTTTCCTTTATATGAGACCAATTTTTCAATGAAACCCCATTTAACCTGTGGGTTTTCATTAATTCATCTGGATTGATTATTGAATTGCCACGTGATGCAGATTGAAGAAGACTTCCTAGAAGAGATTTGATTGTTGTATCTATGTTTTCTTTAAAGTCAATAATTGGCATTAGCAACGAATGCAAATCATTTACAATATCGGAATGAGTGATGCTCCCCTGAAATCTGAAACGAGCAAGCAAATGAATGACTTTTTGTTTTGTAATTACTTCAGGCTCATCAGGATTAACCGCCGTTGTAGTACGCAAGTACGCGACAACGTGGTTTATTAATTCTATTTCGCTATATGTGTCCAGGTTCCAAAAACCATCTTCTGTCTGTTTGCCACGCGAAAATGTAATTATATTATCCGACAAACAAGGTTGTTTTCTGAGTCTTTTGAAGAACTGATATACATTGCTCCATCGGCCCATTTTCCCTTCGTTTACAAATTCATAGGTAGAATTTTCTTTTGAAAGGTCAATGGCACGATATAAGTCAGGGAGAATATCTACGATAATATCTCTGAGCGACCATGTTTTTTGAGGAGAGCACGATTTTAATTGAATGACACGTCGCTTGTTTTTAGCCAGTTCCTGTACATCTCCACCATGGGGTTCAAGAATCAAGCGGCACTTCACGAGCTTGTTTGAATTTTCAATAACAGGTGATTCGAGATGGGTTATTTCCAAAGTGCGGAGAACGCACCAAAGTAATTGGTATAGAATACCATTAATGTTTGCAGCACCGCCGCTGCTTCTCATTTGTGAAGGGTTTATTTGGTGATTTTCCATAGCCTTAACGGATTTTGATAAGTGTTAGTAGAAAATGAAACAAGAACGGTTTGTTTCATGAAGTCAATTGTGGCAAATCAGACATTGACAAATATGGCGTTGTATTCCCAGCCTCATAATAGCCAAGATTTAGGATTAGATGTCGCATAACAAAGTAAATCCAGCTTCCTTCCCGACGCGTTAGTGGTACTGAAGTTGCGGAAGCTTTTCTTGCGCTACAAAGATCACCCTTGGTAGAACATAGTTCTCCAATTTTGCTTAATATTTTAGCATCAATGTTTAGATTTTTCGCTGCTAAGGAGCGATTGCCGTATTTCTGTTCAAGCACCGTTAGGCAAAAGTATGCGGCGTTTTGAATTGATTCACCAATTTCAATATGAGCGCGAAAAAGCCTTTCCCACATTGTCTCCATTGTTTGGGTTACACGGATTGATGGTGGGGGTGGATATCGGCTAAGAATCACGAGTACTGTTTCGTCAGTTGAATCATCGAGATTAGAAGATTGGGCTTGTAATTCTTTGTCAGGTATACCATGTTCAAATGACACACGCTTTCCTTCACCAACAATTTCAGATTCAAATTCCCAAGATCTAATAATTGGATCGATTAGGGCACGGGCCTCCTCTAGCGTTTGCGCTGGTTTGACCAGCTCGACAGTCAGAAGTCCTTTAGCCAAGGAAAAACTAGCCTCATCAGTCTTGAAGCAAACGGAATCTTCCTCGATGAAATCAGCAGGCTTTGTCAGGTGGTACTTTAGCGTTGTAATGGGCATGCATTGATTATCCAGAAAATGTATCTGATGGCGAGGTGTTTTAATGCTTTTCCGATTCAGATGTCCACCTTGCATCTGTAAGGTGTTATAATCGAGAGGATTAAGTATTGGACAAAACCGGTTGGCGTATCACCTTTTGGGACTTGTTGATTTGCCAATCCGCTATAATTTCCAAGGGTGAACTCTGATCAGTTTCTGGGGGGGATTGTCTTGCCAGTCGCAATCAGCACATTGAAAAGCTCCGACATGCTTCAAGACGTGAAAACGCTATGGAGCAGCCATCGAGCCACCCTGGGGTTTTTCCCGGATGGTGCATTTGAAGAATACATGGCCAAGGGGTGGATCGTGATTGCCAGCGAAGATGGGCAGTTACTGGGATACACCATCTACCGGTTGAATCGTGGCCGCGCGGCCATTGTGCATTTGTGTGTCGATCCGAATCAACGTGGTAAGGGTATTGCCCGGCAGTTGGTCGATGCGGTCAAGCAACGTACATCAGAGACAGAAGGCATCATTGTCAGCTGCCGTCGAGATTTTGAAGCCCATAAAATGTGGCACCATTTCGATTTTGCACCCATTGATGAAAAGCGTGGCAAGAGCAAGCAGGGGCATCTTCTCGTCATTTGGTGGTTTGATCACCTCAATGCACGCGATCTTTTCACCACTCGTCGTGACACTTTACTTGAGAACAATACGGTCGCTGTCATCGACAATAACATCCTCCTGGATCTGTATCACCAGGAATGTGAAATCTGTGAGGCACTGTTTACGGGGTGGATTCTCGATGAGGTAAGTTTTGCCATAACGCCAGAAACCTACGTCGAAATCAACAGGAATGACTGCCCTGAGAATCGGAAGAAGATACGTGGCTATATCAGCCAACGAGATCTGATTGAAATCCCCATTCCTGATGAAGACCGCAAACTAGCGGCTGCTGAGTTAAAGCCAATTTTATCGAACAAAGGATCAGACCAAGATGTTTCGGATTTTAAGCAGGTTCGAAATGCGATTGCTGGTAAGGCTTCATTCTTTATCACCAAAGACAGCAAGTTGCTGAAGAAGTCAGATGAAATTTTCTCGGCTACGAACCTACTGCTGGTGCATCCGTCAGAATTCATAACGCATTTTGACAAGCTTATTCACGAAGCTGCATACCAGCCTGAGCGTTTGGCTGGCTCTAATCTCAAGACTCGAAAAGTTGATGCTAAAGATGCCAATCTCCTGTGGGAACGCCTGGGGGGCAATAACGGTGAGAAGAAGAATGCTTTTGTAAATTTGATTCGGAATGCATCTGTAAAGTTGGACGGTGCGAAGATTCTGGTCGTAGAAGAAGATGGCGTGCCTGTAGGGGTGGTCCACTATCTGAATAACGAACACAACCAGATCGAAGTGCCTTTGCTTCGCGTTGCAAAGCATCGCATCGAATCAACAATCAATTACTACCTGATCAGTGAAATCGTCTTACGTGCTGCAATGGAAAAGAAGGCCGCGTCAATCGTCACTGATCAATACCTCTCTTCAAAATCAATCGATGTGCTGAGGAACCTTCACTTCACTCGTGTGCGTACGGGTTGGGCTAAGATTGGGGTCCATTGCGTCGGCTCACTCTATGATGTCATCAAGCATCTCATGAGCATCCCACAAGACAACTTTAAGGGAGTCGAAGAACTGCGAGACATGGTTCATGACGCCATTCGCCAGTTCGAAGGCAACGATGGCGAGGCTTTGGAAATTGAGCGGCGGCTTTGGCCAGCCAAGATTCAGGAATCAGGGGTGCCATGTTACATCGTGCCAATCAGGCCACAGTGGGCAATGCACCTGTTTGATGCGGGACTTGCTGGTGAGCAGTTGTTCGGCGTCCTGGAGGATTTGGCGTTAAACCGTGAAAACGTGTATTACCGCTCAACCCACCCGTTCAGTCCGAAGGCTCCCGCACGAATTTTGTGGTACGTCAGCGGTGAAAGCCGATCAAGTAACAGTAAGCAAATCCGTGCCTGTTCATTACTTGAGGAAGTTGTGGTGGACAAGCCCAAGGCTGCATTTGGGAAATTCAAACGCCTTGGGATTTATGAATGGAAGGATGTTTTCGAGTTGGCGGATAAAGATCTGGACAAGCCCGTGGCAGTCCTGAAATTCAGCGGCACCGAGTCGTTCACCAACCCGATGTCATTCAGTGGTTCACAAGATATGCTTGTTCGTTATGGAATGAAAAAGAACACCTTCACAGGACCGGTTTGTATCCCTTTGGAGTGTTTTGAGCACATTTACCAAGCATGCATGAATATGCTTGAGGAGTGATAATGTCAGCAAACGCAATGTTAATGTCAATCAAACCGACCTATGTCGAAAAGATTTTCTCCGGCAAGAAAACGGTTGAATTGAGACGAACCAAGCCTAAGGCTATGGCAGGCTCACCAGTTCTTGTTTATTCATCATCACCCCAACGCTCACTCATGGGGATCGTTTATGTGAAGCGCATTATTGAAGACACTCCTGAGAAGATGTGGCCAAGGGTCCGTGCATTTGCTGGGGTGACAAAGAAGGAATTCGATGCGTATTTTGAAGGGGCAGAAAAAGCGATTGCAATCTTTATTGATCGTGCTTCATGCTTGGACAGTCCTGTTGCACTAGATGAACTCCGCAACTTGATCCCGAGGTTTCAGCCGCCTCAGAGTTACATTTACCTGCGTGATACTGATCCACATGCAAGAACTTTGATGAATTGTGTAATCCCGGAAAGATTTTGGATTCATATGGGATATGTTTGTTAACAAATGTTTATTCGAGATGCTTTTGTTTTATTGCATTGTGTATAGGGAATAACAAGTAATGTCTCTTTTTCACCCTCGTGTTATTAATAAGCGTATTGAAGGTAAAAATGTAATTCCAGATGAGCACAATCGCATTTTATCTGCCTGGATACAAAGTCTAAAAGATGGTGTTTTTGATCGAGAGACTTCAAATGATAGCGAATTCATACAACGTATTATGGTTGAAGTTTTAGGTTATACAGGTAGCAGTCAAGGAAGCCATTGGACACTTCAAAAAAACCAGCCAATCGCCAGTGGGAATGTGGATATTGCACTAGGTTCTTTTTCAAATGAAAAAGAAAGTATTTTGGCTCCGTTCGAACTAAAAGGTGCAAAAACACAGGATTTAGATGCGATAATGCCAGGACGAAACAAGTCACCTGTTCAGCAGGCATGGGAATATGCCATGGATGCAAAGGGTGCTCAGTGGGTTCTTGTCTCTAATTATAGAGTAATACGCTTGTATGCTGTTGGGTATGGCCGTAAGGACTATGAATTATTTAATATTGAAGAGCTTCTAGACCCAGGACAATATGCTCGTTTTATTCTGCTTCTTTCTGCACAAAACCTTTTGGGTGGCTTGTCGCTTGAGCTTTTGAAAGAAAGTGAAAGCAAAGAAAAAGAGATTACAAAAGATTTTTATAAGGACTATAAGGATATTCGATTGCGTATGATAAATATGTTGATCAAGGACAATTCTGAAATCGATAAAGATAGAATTGTTGAGTGTTCCCAAAAAATACTAGATCGAATTTTATTTGTTGCTTTCTCAGAAGACAGGGGATTGCTTCCTAAAAAAACAATAAAAAGTTGCTACGATGATCGCGGCAAGTGGAATCCGCAACCTGCATGGAGTAACTTCAAAGCCTTGTTTAATGCAATTGATCGAGGAAATAGTGATTTAAAAATTCCAGGCTACAACGGGGGGTTATTTGCCCCAGATGATGTATTAGACTCCTTGGTTGTATGTGATGAAATATGCAATGGTTTTAAAAAAATTAGCTCTCATGATTTTGATAGTGATGTAAGTGTTAATATTTTGGGGCATATTTTTGAGCAGTCTATCTCTGATATAGAAGACATAAAATCCAGCATTGAAGGATCTACTGTACTGTATGCAAATGGCAGGGATAAAAGAAAGACAGATGGTGTTTTTTATACTCCTTCATACGTCACGCATTATATAGTTGAGAACGTCCTCGGCGATTGGCTGGAAGATCGGAAAAAAGAAATAGGATTTGATGACCTTCCTGAATTATCGGAGAAAGATTATCAGTCTGTTAGAGTAATATCACGAGGCAAGAGAAAGAATGTTGTTGTAAGTAACGCAAAGATTAAAAATCATGTGAAGGCATGGGAGTCGTATAAGGAAATTTTATGTAACATTAAAATACTAGATCCAGCATGTGGATCCGGTGCTTTTTTGAATGAGGTTTTTGATTACTTGAACAAAGAGGGTGGAGTTATTAATAATGAATTGACGATTCTGTATGGCAATCAGGCTCAGTTGTTTAGGTGGGATACGCATATATTGTCGTCTAATATATATGGTGTTGATATTAATCCAGAATCGGTTGAAATAACCAAATTGTCTTTGTGGTTAAAAACGGCGAACAGAGGCGAGAAGCTAACGTACTTGGATGATAATATCAAATGTGGTAATTCATTAGTTAATGAATCTTTGGAAAATAATGATCGTGCATTTGACTGGGGGAAAAATTTCCCTGGAGTAATTTCTAATGGAGGATTTGATATTGTTTTAGGAAATCCCCCTTGGGGAGCTGAAATTCCCCAGAAACATCTGGAACAAATTAAAAATAATCATCAAGAGATCATTGTAAGAATGATTGATTCCTATATGTTTTTCCTTTCACAAGGGTTGCGTGTTACAAAAACAGGAGGGTATAACGGATGGGTAGTACCAGACTCTCTGTTGTATCAATCCGGGAATCAGAAACTTAGAGAATTGGTTGTACAGCAATGTCAATTAAAAGTTTTAGTGAATATGGGGGATGTGTTTGAGGATGTCTCAAGGCCATGTTGTATTGCAGTCTATAAAAAGTCGGATGCAGTGCCAGAAGGAAATATTTGTGTTGCAGATATTAGCTCCGACACTGATAAAAGGAAGCTGTTTGGTAGTGATGTTTTTGTTGAATGCCCGAGTAATATCTATGCTGATCTGCCAGATCATATATGGGCGACAAAAAATTTGAATGGCTATAAAATTTTATCTAAATACAAAACATGTTTAAAAGACTGTTTGGACTTGGATGGTATACAGCGCGGGGTCAGTCCGGATTTAAAGGAGGCATTTGTAGTTGATGAAACTGTTTGCAGTTCTCATTTTTTTGAAAGTGAGTATGTGAAGCCAACTGTTACTGGTGGTGTGGATGTTAAAAGATACTGTATCCCTACGCCAGGGAAAAGAGTTCTTTACATTGGCAGGGATGTTACTGAGGAAATGATACCCAATATAGTTAATTTTGTAAGAAAATTCAAAGATAAAATTACATGTAAAGAGGTATCGCAGGGCAAGCATCATTTTTTTGCATTACACCGTGCACGTAAAGAAAGTATTTTTTCAAAAGATAATAAAATTATTGGCGTAATCACTAGTGATAGAATAATCACTTCTGTAGATACGATTGGCCTTTATCCAACTGATGGGTTGTATGTTATGAGTGCTAAAGACGGCATTTCTCCGCATTACATCACTGCTGTTTTAAATTCCAGCCTGGCAACCTTTTTTTACAGACTTTTATCTGGCGAGGTTGGTAGGACGCTGTCTCAGATTAAACCGACTGTATTGGCGAAGATTCCATTTTTATTGATTTCTGAGAAGGAACAGGAAAAGTTTATTGAGAGAGTGGAATTTTTGCACGCAAAGAATTTTGAGTTGTACAGAATGACAGCAAAAATATATGGATTACTGAGAGCAGATTTTGGAATTGACAAATTAGGCAGAAGTCTGGAAAAATGGTATTTGATGGAATTTGACAGTTTTGTTCAGGAATTGGGTAATAAAGGTGTAAATCTGACCTTGAATAAAAGATCGGAATGGTTTGACTATTTCGAAGAAAGAAAAATGGCAGCCTATTCGCTGGCACGAGATGTTGATTCTGTTGACAACGAAGTTGAGCAATTGGTACATAATTTATATGGGTTGTCAATTGATGATATTGGTGATTCGTCAATTTCATGATTTGAGTTGTAAATATTTAAATTCGTAAAGTTCTTTGAGGGCAGTAGATTTCTAACATAATATAAGATCGCATTGGACTGATGCAAATATTGGTGTGTGAATTAGATGGAGATAGCCATGGGCGAGTTTGATGAAAAGCCTACTGCGTGCCTTCAATCATGGGATGATGTCCGGGGTAGTGCGACTTGGAGTGGTATTCTGATCGGAAATGGTTCCAGCCAAGCAGTATGGGAACCTTTCGGCTACACATCGCTATTCGAAACAGCAAAGAGCAAAGAAGAAGTTCAAAATCCTTTGACGGCTGATGATATTGTCTTATTTGAAGATTTGGACACCACTAACTTTGAGCGTGTACTGGAATCTTTGGCCACGGCCAAGTTGGTTGGAAAAGCATTGAAACATGATACGAGTGATATCGAGGCCCGCTATCAAAGCATTCAACAAGCACTGGTCCAGGCAGTTCACTCTAAACATGTGCCTTATGCAAAAGTAACACAAGAACGGTTGAAAGCGATCCGTAGTGATATGCTCAGTTACGATTTTGTGTACTCGACTAATTACGACCTTTTACTCTATTGGGCATTGATGCATGAAGAAGGTAAAGGTTTCAAAGATTTCTTTTGGACTGAAAGCTTTGATCTGGCAAATACTGAGCTATGGGGCAAAGCAACAAAGATATTGTTTCTTCATGGTGGGCTGCATCTTTATCGAATTTCCTCGGGATCGACGATTAAGAGGAGGGCGACATTCGGTAGGAATCTTCTTGAATTGTTTGGACAACCGATAGACGGTGAGAGTGGAGCCGTTCCGTTATTTATTGCTGAAGGAAGCTCAAAAGATAAACTGACAGCTATATACCGTTCGGATTACTTGTCATTCGCATATGCACAACTACTTGATCATGACGGACCGCTTGTTGTTTTTGGACATGCGTTAGGGGATAGCGATCAGCACATCATAGACGCTTTGAAGAAGGCTGGTGTAACAGAGATTGCGGTATCAATGTTACCGGGTGATGACGACACAATTGTGTCACAGAAAGCTGGTATCATAAGTAAGTTTCCTAAGGCAGACATTTGTTTCTTCAATGCGGTGACTCACCCTCTTGGAACTGCAACCTTGAAAGTGAAGCATGAATGACATGAAAATTGTGATAGGGATTGCACTGGATGTTTGGTCGGTATGTCGCCCTGCACGACGCACTACCATTGTGACGAATTGTTGCGCTGGTTTGGCCCACGGGCGTTTGGTTGCCAATGTGGAATCCATGGCCACCGAACCCGCCTGAACGCCATACGGCCCAACGTCGTGGCCTTGGGGCCAAATCAGGCAAAATCGGCACTTTGGTGCAGTATTCGCAACGCCTTTTGGCACTGTATCTTACGCGAATTTGAACCCATGTCACCGAATCCGGCACCGTTTGTTGCGCGTCGTATAACTATCGAATATATCGCTGCTTGCAACCCGCAACACCCCGTTGCCAACGTGATTGTCGACGGTTCGAGTCCGTTCACCCGCTCTTTGACAACGGCTGACAGCAAATGTCAGCCGTTGTTTA
>PAIY01000247.1 GCA_002704825.1 Phycisphaeraceae bacterium | reverse complement strand
GCTCCATCGCCTGGGATTGGGACATAAACCAGGCATGATGGCGTGGGGACATGACAATCCAATGTGGACACTGATCTGGTGGCCTGCTGCCATGAATCAATGGCAGGACATTGGAAAACCGCCAGCGTTGACCGGTTGGTGTCTGCCCCGAACAGGTGCTGCATTGGAGGATACCAGTCGACGCACGCGCCTGGTTCAGGTCTGGGATCGATGTGCCGAATCGTTTACGGCGGTGGGACGCATGCAGGTGAATCCCAATCATCTGATACTTGAAGTCGATGGTGAACCTGTTTTTCAGGATGGTGTCCCAACGGCTGGCCAGGACCCTTTCGGATTTGACGAGCAACAGGCGATGAGCACCTTGAGTGACGATGCACGTCGACGTCTGGCAAACTATGCCACACCTGGCGCGGATCGCAATCTTACACGATTTGTCCAGTCACAATCCTGTGGCATGATCGGTGCAGCCAATGCAATTGTTGTCGATGATGTCAAAGCCTATTGGCCAGGTAAATCAGTCGAAGGTAACGCGCGATGGTACGCAAGCAGCGATGTTTTGCAGGCTGTCTGCGCAGATGTGACCCCGTTCTATCAACCTGCATTTGATCTGACACAGGCGCAACGCATCTGCATCTGGAATACTCGCTGTGGGATCGGCCTGGTCATTGATGATCTGGTAGCCCAGTCATCGCATCACTGGACTTGGCAAGCATATCTGAGGCCATCTGCATCTCTGAGTGACAACAAGTCTGTGCGTATGAATCTACCCAACGATCACCATGTCGTGCTCACATGGGAGGATGTGGGGCATGTTCAAATGCAGGATGTCCCGGGCTTTCCCCGATCACAGGAAGGTGCTTCCAAACGTCTGGCGCTTTCATCGGATGGATCGAAGGCTAATTTTGTGACCGCTATCGGTGTGGATCTCCATGATCTGCGAGTTTCGGGTCGTGATACCCATCGTTGGGTGATATATGCAGGCGATCAAGTGCATCATATTGAACTGGATCAGCAAGCCAATAAATGCTTCTGGTCGAGTAATGATGGAACGATGGATGAACTGGATCTGCATTTGTTCAATGATTCGCATCAGGATCAAACGGCTATGCCTCAGTGGGATATGGATGACAGGCTCGCGTCCATCGACTTTGATCACCGCAATGAGAATGGTACGACCGCTTCAGCCTGGCTCGACTCCGTGGATGCCTGCCTTTCACCGTTTGTCGGTGCAATGGATGAGCAGCAGGATGATGCCTGGTTAAACACCATGCTCCACAGCGAACACTGGCCGGTCGTTTATGCAGCTGTCGAACGGATCGGGCGTTTGAGGCTTGGCGAGTATGCTCCAATCCTGCGTCAGTTGCTCCATGAAGAAGAACAGATCCCGTTGGAAGAACTTTATGCTGAGGACCAGGATGGCAACTGCATTGGCAGTGCCAAGCGTTGGCGTTTGAAGCTGGCGTTAATCGTTGCTTTGGGCCGTCTGAATGATACGCAGTCTGCAACGATCATTGCTCAAATTCTTGATCGAAGTCGTGATTTTTACACTGTACACAGTGTTGCGGCTTTGGCGTTGAATCGAATCGGTTGTCAGACCACTCAAGCGACGTTGCAGCGTGCTGCAGTGGATCCGGAAGTCAACACTTCCATCCGTGCGCGTGAGGGGATCATTGAATTGTGCCATGGTGTATAATGTGAGAAATTGATGTTATCGTATACGCGTCACCGAATCACAGACCATACAAGGCGGTCCATGGATAACAAGCCTTCAAAACTCCGCGCCACCAAGCAGCAGGAATTATTGGCCACGCTGCGAGGTGAGATTGTTCAAGGGGTATTTGCAGCTGGGGACCGGATGCCTACCCGTGTGGAACTTGAAGAACGATTGGGTGTCAGTTGGTTTACGATTCAACAGGCATTTGATGCTTTACGTCGCGAAGGGTTTATCCGAACAGATGGACGTCGGGGGACTTTCGTGGTGGAAGCCCCGCCGCATCTTCATCGCTATGCGTTGATTTTTCCTCTCCATGGTGAGGGGACTCAAGGGCAATCCCGGTTTTATGAGGCTTTTGCCAATGCCGCTGAACAGATTCAGCAGAAGATGCCACATATCGATTGGGCATTTTTTAATCTTCATGATCGGACGGACGAGAAGGATTACAGCGAACTACTCAAGCAGATCAACACACACCGGCTGGCTGGGCTGATTTTTGTGATGTCGCCTTACCGCTTGAATCAAACCCCGATTATCCAGTTGCCTGGGGTTTCACGTGTGATGATCGCCAGTCAATCGTCCAACAATATTCCAGCCATCTGGATGGACTACCAGGCACTGATTGAAAAAGCGGTGCGTCACCTTGTTGACTCAGGGCGATCCAAGCTGGCGTTGATTATGGCACGCATGACACCAGATCATATTCGCATGTTCAAAGATGCCGTCACACAACAAGGGGCTCAAACCACCGACGCATGGATACAAATGCTACACGAATCACACAGGGCCATGGCCGGGAATCTTATTGAGCTGTTAATGAATCCCAACCAACATCAACGCCCCGATGGCATGATTATTCTCGATGATAACCTGGTGGAACACGTAACCATCGCCATGATGGATGCCGGATTACGTGTGAAAGAAGATTTGGATATCGTGGCATACAGTAATTTCCCGTTGCCTGCCCTTAGTGCTTTCCCCGTGCATCGCGTGGGTTTTGACAGCAGGCAATTGCTTGAAAAGTGTATGGCTGCCATTGACTCGCAGAATGCCAATCAGCCCTGCGAGTCCCGAACGCTCATTAAGCCGGTCAGTGAATCTGAAATTCAGGATACACTTGGATTGTAATGGTGCAGTGGCTCAACAGATGGTTGCGATGATGTGACATGTTATCTTTGCCGTTGAAACATTTGATTACGATTCATTTCTTGATATATCCGTAAGCACATGCGATTGTATGAGTATTGGTTTACCTCTTGTGGCGATGTCAATTCTGGACGACTTTTCAATATCAAAACAATGCATGTTGTGATTGAATTTGTCTGTAAGGTTTTGCATTGTTCTGAAGACTTCAGAAATACCGATCACTCTGAAAGCGTTTGCGAAATGCAATCGGAGCACAACCGAGGTATTCCTTGATTTGTTTGCTTAAGTGGGTTGTGTAGAGATAGCCTGTTTCTTCAGCGATTTGGGATAGTGATAGCTGCGTTTCGATAAGAAGTCTTTTGGCTTTTTCCAAGCGAACACGCCGAATTTCTTCACTGGGGGATCGGCCAAGCACATCGCGAAAGCTTCGTTGCAGCGAGCGGGGGGACATGGCGACGTGGCTTGCGACTTCTTTGAGTGTGATCGGTTGGTCAATGTGATTCTGAATAAACTGCATCGCATCTCGCACACGACGATCTTCCACTGCCATGTGTTCTGTTGATTGCCGTGGGACCAGGCCCATGGGATTGATCAGAATCGGGGCCTGGTCGATGGGTTCGCCTTTGAGCATTCGATCCAATAAGGCAGCGGCTTCATATCCAACGCGATGAACCGCCAATGCAATACTGCTGAGTCGGGGCGAGACAAACTCGCAGACCAGTCGGTCATCGTTAACTCCCATCACTGCCACATCATCGGGAACATTTTTTTTCAGTGCAAAAGCAGCTTCAAGCACTTCAGCGCCGAGGTTGTCTGTGTATGCCAGGATCGCAGTGGGATAACGCATCTGCTTTAGCCACTTGCGAAGCATTTGATGTCTTTGATGCCAGGGCTTGGCATGAAACATTTCCCAGGCGATGGGCTTGATCACGTGGGCATTGCGGTATTGGGAAATCTGCTTCAGACGTTTCCAACGCGTCGAGTGCACTGGGCCGAGGTAGCTGACATGTTGCCAACCGTTACCTGCAAAGTGTTGGTCGGCCAGTTCAGCGACTTGTCGGTCATTGACATACACGCGAGGCAGGTCATCAATCTGTCTGTCCATGATGTTGACAGTGGGTTTAACCTTGCCGAATAACTCGGGGATCGGCCCGATCACGCCATCGTGTTCGCGCTTCAGTGCATTGAGATTCCGCGATTTGGAAAAGGGCCCCACATGCAATAATTCCCATGGACCATGATCGTTGGCATAGTCGCAGATTCCCTCCATGATCCCGCGGCCGTAATAGCTCTGAATCTCGGAAGAAACCAGAATGAGGGGGTTGTTGGGCATGATTTATCCGCATGGCGTAATTTTATATGATGCGAGACGTTATTATACAAACATGCGGAATGAATGAAAGCTATTATTGGGTACGACTTCAATCGCACTGTCGCTTTTAGAGTGGAAGCTAAACAGACAATCTGCGAGCTTGGTCCTGGGGCAGTATCACCTGTCATGCAATCCATTCCAGTGCAATCAAGTCCCTGGGATTGCATCACGTGCGTTGATCGAAATTGAGAACCCGTAATGAAATATCTATTTTTATGCATCTACCTGCTTTTAGCGCTGGCATCGTATTCGACATGGAAGATGCTCCCCACATCGCAATACCAGGGAACGACGATTTATTGGGTGACCGATCCCAATCCTGCGCGCGATGAGCAGATCGCCATTTTTCAACGATGGTTGAAAAAGGACGCATCACGTCCCCAGGATTTGCGCGTGCTCATTGATGCTGCCAATGGTCGAAGAGAAAAGAAAGTCATTCAAGGTGTCTCGGGTGTGTGTGGTGACGCGATGGATATACGAGGCGGTTCTGACCTGCAGTATTTCCAGGAGATTGGTTTAATTAAGCCGGTCACCCAAACGGCCGGCGAATTGGGCTATGACGTTGGCACGACTTGGCAAGCCGTACGCCCGTTAATTGCCATGCCCGTCATACAAAACGATGGCACACGCAAACAAGAGCAATTCCTTTACCCCTGCAATGTCTCAGTGCGCATGATTTGGGTGGATTACAATCAGTTTGATGAGTTGGGTATTGAGCGTCCACCGCATCGTTGGGATTGGGATACCTTTGAACGTATTGGTCGAGCCTTTGTGCAGAAAGCAAATCAAGGCTCATCGAAACAGAGACGCTTTCTGCTCCCGAATCTTAACACTGAAAATCTTTATCGATCACTGGGGCTGGCCTGTTTTAATGAGACGTTGACGTTTTGCCAACTTGATGATGAACGCTATGTCACTTCCTTGAAGAAAAAGGTTCAGTGGATCAATGAAGATCACTTGTTGCCAACAGCCTCTGAAGCAAGTGGGTTTGATGTGGAGTCCGGCTATGGTGGGCCGCAGATTTACCTGTTTGGGCAGGGGAATTATGCCATGTTCGTCATGGGACGCTATTCACTGATCCGGCTACGCCAGATTCAACAGGACCGTCTGGATCAAGGCCAGGCGTTGATGTCACTTGATGTGCTTGAGCCACCGCATGGCGGCTTCCCCAACACCACCTGTCACACACGGGCGTTGGGAATCTACGCAGGCGGTCAACACATTGAGCAGGCCAAGGTGTTTCAGTCGTATTTGGCCTCCGAAGATTACAACATGCAGATTGTCCGCGATGCCGATGCGTTGCCCCCCAACCCGCATTACACCCGGACGTTGGCATGGGAGAAGCCTTTGCCACTTTTGCCCGCACAGACCGAAATGCTCTTTGATTACAAAGATCACGAAAAGTCGTTGCTGGCCAATTTCCGAATTGCGTTTTATGAAGCACTCGATCAACTCGATCGTGATTCAGATTGTTCGGTTGAGAATTTGCCACGCCCACCCAAACCAGCTGACATGTCTGAAGCTGATTATCAACAAGCGTTGGCAGAATTCGACAAGCTCTATGAAGCTTCCATGCCGGTGTACACGTCCGAATGGGGGATGCATCAGCGGTTTACCGAGTTGATGGAAAAGGTTGCCTTGCCGATGGACATCTCGCCGTACTGTGTTCCTGAAACGGTGGCAATTGAAATCCGAAAGACCGAAGACGAATTCATCAATCATCTCATTACGGCTCAGCAGGCAGCCAAACGAGCAGCCAATCGTGTGAATGATGAAATCCTGCGAACGCTCAATGAGAATCCCAAGCTGCGCCCTCATTATGACCGGGCGATGGCTGATCAGAAAATCATCGATGCGTGCAAAGCCAAGGGGCAGAAAATCCCTGTCAATCTGATCCAGAATCCCTTTTACCTTCGCTACTATCGCGTGATGGATATGCTCAAGGATGACTGACGTTCCTTGAGCTGATGTGCAGGGGGAATGCCAGGGCAGTCCCTGACCATGACCTTGGGATGTCATTCTTCTGGGGGGAGCGAGAAACCAAAAATTGGGGATTATTGGTCATTATATGGTCGTTTGTCGTGATTATATACAAAACAAGTCGTTGGTATACAGATATGCAGTTCTCTTGAACGCTATTATCTTGCATGTGAATCACGCATTTAGGATGCTTGTTCCTGAGGAGTTTCAATTATGGCACGTACCAAGTCGGTTCTCAGCCCGTCTTCATCATCTCACGCATTCACGCTCATTGAGTTATTGGTTGTCATTTCGATCATTGCTTTGCTGATCGGCATCCTGTTACCGGCGTTGGCATCAGCCCGGAAAGCGGCACAATCGGCCAAGTGTCTGAGCAATATGCGTCAGCAGGTGATCGGTGTCACCGCTTATGCCAATGATGATGCCGATTTCGTCGGTCCGCCTGCACTGGATTACGATCGGGAAAAAAACCACAACAACCAAGGAACGTATTGGTGGACGCGGTTATCCTTCTACCGGTACCTCAAGGGTGAAAACAGCTTCAAGTCACCGTGGATGTGCCCCAGTGGCATCGATCAGGTCGCCAAGACGTCCGAAGATTCCACGTCTAAGAACTGGTGGAGCGACCCGGTTTCACATGAAGACAAACACGGCGCCCGATTTGTAAAGGGTAAAGTCTGGCACAGTTATACGACTGAATTCAACAACTATGCAGCCAATGCCAATCAGCAGCAAGGCTCAGCCAATATTCTCGGTAGCAAGAAATATTCACAAGTCCATCCCATGTCCAACATGAATGGCGAGTTGAAAAACAGCCCGGTTAAAACGGCGATGGCAAGCTTGGATTCTTTTCAACGCCCCAGCGAACTGCTTTACTTCTTCGATGGCCTGATGTGGAGCACGATGAGCACCAATCGCTTTAATCTCCGTCATGGCAACTTTGCTTACATGAATTGCTCTTTCGTCGATGGGCATGCCCAATCCGTCCCCAAGAATCAGATTCCCGAATGGGGCTATAGCGGCAACCAATGGAAAGACTGGACGGACATGCGTAACGATAACAACAAGTATGGGTTCCGCGTCGTGGATTTCTGATTGACTGCCTGTCTCTGACTTGCCGTGTTGACAACCAATTTCGCGATCCCATTTATTTTAGATACGAGTGAAATATGTATCCCAAGTTTTTGAATCAAAACCATGCTGTTCGTGCGTTGATTCTGCTTCTTCTGTTGACCGTGGCACATGCAAGCTTTGCAGACGTGACGGTCGAACAGATTTCAAAAAGTAAAGATATTGCAACCTATCAAATGATCGAGTGGCAGATCGATTTTGATGCTGCCTACGAAAACCCATTTGACCCGGATCAAGTCAAAGTCGATGCCCAGATTCAAACTCCCTCGGGTAAGCGTTTGACCATGCCAGCATTTTACCTTCAGCCCTATGATCTGAAGCTGGTGGGGGAAAATGAAAAGCTCAAGCTCAAAGCCGATGGACAATGGCGATTGCGTTTTGCCCCGCGTGAAACCGGTAGCTACAACTTTCACATTACTGTCAAAGATCAGCAGGGGCAAAACCAATCCCAGACACAGACTTTCACCGTCAAGGCTTCGGATCATCCGGGCATGATTGGTGTCAGCAAACAGAACCCCAAGACATTCGTCTACGAAAACAACGAACCCTACATCCCCATTGGGCTCAATATCTGCACACCTCCAGGCAGTCGCAAAGATGGGCCGCCGCAGCGAGTCTTTGTCTATGACCAGTGGTTTAAGAGCATGAATCAAAACGGCATGAACTTCGGCCGACTTTGGTTGGCGCCGGTCTTTAACCTGCTGTCTCTTTGGGATAAGCCGGGCAAAGTCGACCAGGAAGGTGCTGCCCGCATTGATTACGTCATGCAGCAAGCCGAAGAACATGACGTTGCCATCATGCTGTGCATTGATGTCCATCTGCATCTGCAAACCAAGCGGTACTTCTGGAAAACCAATCCCATGAAACGCTCCAATGGGGGCCCGATCACCTGGCCGACGCAGATGTGGGAAAATGAAGAAGCGATCCGACTGTTCAAAAACCGTCTGCGATACCTCGTCGCACGCTGGGGCTACAGCCCGTCGGTCTTTGCATGGGAACTTTGGAACGAAGTGAATCTTTCAGATCAATCCCAGAAATTCGAAAAGCAGATCACCGACTGGCATGCCCTGATGGCCGACTACATCCGCGAAATTGATCCCTATCAGCACATGATTACCACCAGCACCGCACACGCCAAGGGTCCGATGCATATGCTTGATGCACTGGACAAACTCGACTTTGTTCAGACGCACTTCTACGGCAACATGAACAGCGTCAAGTATGTCCGTGATCTCTCAGCATGGCATCCCACCGAGTTTGGCAACAAACCCCATCTCTTCGGTGAGTTCGGCCCATCGACCAAACTCGGTAAAACGGAATTGGACACCCAGGGTGTGAACGTCAAAAACGCCATCTGGGCAGGCATGTTCGTCGAATCGCCCGCAACCCCAATGCTCTGGTGGTGGAGTGGGTACATCGACCAAAACAACCTCTGGGAACTCTATGGACCCTTAAGCGCCTTTATGAAAAATGTCCCCGTCGCACAGGCGACACACACCAAGCCCCAGGTCCGAAGCTTCCAGTGGGCTAAGCCCGTCGCCAACCCCAAAGCGATCACACTGGATATCGCAGGCACACGAACGCTTTGGGAAAATGCACGCCCCAATCAACCCACAACCTTGACCGTCAAACAGGACGGCAGTGTCCAAGGCAGCGATGTTCTTTCGCAAATGCTTCATGGTCAAAAGGCACATCCCAAGTGGCATAACCCGCTGACCATCGATGTGGAATACCAACAGGCAGGAACCTTTGCCGTCATCGTGACACAGGTCTCCAAGGCCGATCCCATCGTGCTCAACATCATTGTCGATGGCAAGAGTGAACTTGAAGAATCAATCACCCGCGACCAGGTGACCGAACCCAATACCTATCAGGTCAATGTTCCTAAAGGCAAGCACCAAATTCAGGTCATCAACACCGGCCGCGATTGGGCGCAAGTCAGCTATCAACTCACCGGTCCGGTCCTCACGGATCAACCCTTCGTGAACGTGATGGCCAATGCCTATCCCCACGCCAAGTCCGGGCAGGCAGCCCTGATCGGCTGGCTGCACAATCGACAATGGGTCTGGATCGACGTGGTGGATGGTAAAACCATTGACGGTATTAATTCGTCGGTCCTGGAACTTGAAGGACTGGTCGATGGCAGCTTTGACTTGCAGTGGTGGGATACGACAACCGGCAAGATTCAGACCACTCAATCGGTGACGGTACGCAACGGCCAACTCAAATTGGATGTCCCAGCGTTTAAAACGGACATTGCTTTTAAATTGGTCACGCGGTAAGACATATTGTGTTGCGTGTGTTCGTCCCGATTTCCTGCTCAACGATAGAGTCCAACCGATGTGTGATTTGAAGCCTGTTTTATGTGTATTCTGTTGCGGGGTGATGCTCAGCTTGTCAGATATTGCCCCGGCACAGCTGCTCACCCCGCAACAAGCCGATACTGTTAAGCAAACGGCAAATGAGTTGGATCATGCCTTATGGGCACAGGTAGAACCCGCATATCTTGTGATGGATCGGCAGAAGGGCGGATACCGCCTGTCGTCCAATTCATCGTCGGATGTCCGTGACAATATTCACCAGGCAAGGATGACATGGGTCGCAGCGGAGATTGCACGCCTTTACCCCGACAAAGGGCAGGCATACAAGGCTTTTGCAGAACATGGTCTGAATTTTCTTGCCCGGAAAATGTGGGATAACGAGCAAGGCGGATTCTTTTTCAAGACCGATCCCGATGGCAAGTTGCCCGCCAATTGGTTGCAGGAAAAACACGTCTACAGCAACGCGTTTAGTGTCTATGCCGCCGCCAATGCAGCGCGTGTGCTTGATGATCCCAAGCTGGCTTTGGAGTTGGCAAAACGCGGGTATCACTGGATCGAATCACACGCTCTGGACAAACAACATGGCGGATACTTTGAAGCCATGACCTTGGATGGCAAACCGATACTCACCAAACCTGCTACGCAAAAACGTTGTTTGGATAGCATCGGCACGGCCTACGGCTACAAGTCGATGAACTCCCACATCCATCTGCTCGAAGCCTATACCGAGTTGTACAAGGTTTGGCCTGATGAGCAGCTCAGAGTCTCACTGGAAAAACTCTTGGTCTGTGTCCGCGATGTCATCTGCATCGAGCCCGGCGCCCTGAACATGTTCTTCACCCGCGATTGGCGAGCGGTCCCCAACGGCAACTCGTTTGGACACGACGTCGAAACCGCTTTCCTGATGACCGAAGCTGCACATCTGCTTGGTGAGCCGTGGATCGAGCAAACTCAACCGCGTGCAAAGTTGCTTGTCGATCACGCGTTGGAATGGGGCTATGACAAAGAACATTTCGGTTTCTATGACAACGGTCGCGCTTTCCGTCCTGCTTATGACCATGAAAAAATTTGGTGGGTTCAGGCTGAAGCGTTCAACGCTCTGGCATTGATGCATCAGCTTCATGGCAAAGATAATCCAAAGTATTTCACAGCCATGCTCCAGACATGGGCCTTTACGCGGGATCACATGATCGACGACCAGGGCCAATGGCATGTCAAGCTCCAAAGAGATGGTATGCCTGTGAATGGCAAGGATGCGTCGAAGCATCAACCGCAGGATATTTATCACTCCGGACGTGCCATGATGCACACGTACCATCGCTTGATGGGTTGGCTTGATACTTCGTCCGATCATTAACTCTGGCAACCCTTTGAAGTTTGAAGAAACCAGAATGACACAGTCTCCCCAAACACAACCCAATATCGTTTTGATCCTCACCGATGACCAGGGATGGGGCGACTTAAGCCGTAACGGTAACAGGCAAATCAGCACGCCTGCGATTGATCGCTTAGCTGCTGATGGTGCATCGTTGGATAACTTTCATGTTCAGCCTTTGTGCGCACCGACTCGTGCTGAAATTCTCACCGGACGCTATTTCCCATGGACGGGTGTCAAAGGCGTGACACGCTGTGCTGAGCGTTTGAAGTTGGATGAGACAACTATCGGTGATGTCTTTAAGCAGGCAGGCTATGCTACCGGATGCTTTGGGAAATGGCATAGCGGTTTGCAGTATCCGTTCCATCCCAACGGCCGCGGGTTTGATACCTTCTATGGTTATTGCTGCGGGCACTGGAGTCACTACTTTGACAGTACAATCGAAGAGAACGGCAAAGACGTCAAAGCGCCCGGCTATTTGACCGATGCGCTGACCAGCCGCGCCATCGAGTTCATCAAAGACAACCAGGACAAACCGTTTCTGTGTTATGTTCCTTTAAATACGCCTCATTCGCCCTGGCAGGTTCCCGATCAATGGTTTGAAAAATTCAAAGACCATCCCTTGCCCCAACGCGCGACGCATCCGGAAAAAGAGGAGATCCAAAAGACGCGCACGGCTTTGGCGATGTGTGAAAACATCGATTGGAATGTGGGACGCCTGGTCGACACGCTTGATCAATTGGCATTGCGTGATAACACCATTGTGATTTATCTGTCGGACAACGGCCCCAATACATGGCGGTACAACGGCGGGATGGATGGCAAGAAGGGTTCCTGTCAGGAGGGGGGCGTACGCAGCCCATGCAGCATCACATGGCCGGGGACGATTCCTGGTAAACAAGCCATTGATCGCGTGACCGGTGCGATTGATCTGCTGCCGACGTTGGCGGATTTAGCAGGCGTGCCAATCAATACCGACAAGCCGTTGGATGGTAAAAGTCTGAAGCCTTTACTGATGTCCAATGGTTCTTCGCCATGGGAAGATCGCTGTATCTATGCGCAGCAGGTCAGTGGTTATGGTGGTCGCTTTGACCCTGCCAGTTTGCGCACCGATCGTTATCGCGCCTATGAAGACGGGCGCGTTTATGACCTTGTCAATGATATCGGTGAAACCACTGACGTGGCGGATCAAATTCCGGAATTGGCTGGTAACTTGAAGCGTAAGCTCCAAACATGGCGTCGTCGTCTACCTGACCAGTATGTGGATACTGCGATTCCCGTAGGCTATCCGGAATTCCCGATGACGTATCTACCAGCCCAGGATGCCGAGCCGACCGGTCAGATCACGTGGAGCAGTGTCCATCCCAACTGTTCATGGCTGCACCTTTGGCAATCGACAGATGACCACGTCAATTGGTTCATCCGCGTCAAGACAACCGGTCGTTATGCCGTCACGCTGATGTACGCTTGTCCGGCAGATGATGTGGGGAGTGAGGTGGTGTTGCGTTACAAGGACCAACAGATTCATACGCAGATCACCGAGCCTTTTGATCCCAAACCCCTCACAGGCTTTGACCGTGTGCAACGCAATGGTTCCTATGAGAAAGCTTTCAAGCCGTTGTACATGGGAGAGATGATTCTTGATGCCAGTGAAAGTCATCTTCAACTTGCCTGCACCAAGATGGTGGGTAATCAAGTTTGCGAAGTCCGCGCGCTGAAGCTTGAGCTTTTGAATGAGGATTGCTGAATAGGGCTTTAAGGTCAGGATTGGAGTTGGCATGACTGAATGTAAATTGCCTTTTCCTGTGTTGTGCTCCTGTCAGTTCCTTCAAACGCGCTGTTGATTACCAAAGGTGATGATCGTCCAGTCGCAGTCGGTTTACTTGTTGATGGTAATCGTTGGGAACTTCAGGTAACAGGTCAACTCCCTGTTTTTGGAGAATTTGTTTCTGGCTCTGATGAATACCAGCTTCCCTCCGGTCAGGGATTGGGGCATGATATCGAATCCTTGATAGGCTGGATACGGGCTGGTGCCAAGTATATTAAGGTCTTTATCAAAGACTGCGATATTGGGAGCCTTTCCCGCGCCATAGAAAGAAGCATAGATCACTTGACCATCCGTGGTGATGTTTTGAAAACCAAATTTGGTTTCGTAGCCGTAATCAAAATCTACTCGCGGGGCAATTTCCTTGAGTGTTTGGGCATCAAACCGACCGAGGATATTGACACGGTGCGGTTGATTGGATGGCTGTTCCTTGGCCCCCATTCCGACATAAAGCACGCCATCGAGACAGCCAATCCCATCGATGGTTCGGTCAACAGTTGTTTGCTTGAGAAGATTCAAGTCCTCGTCAAAGACCTGAATGCAGCCTTCCTTTTTCGCTGGGAAAACTGCGATTGCGGTGTAGAGTTTCCCGTCATGATAACTGATGTCTCCGGTATGGTTTTGAACCTTCAGTGTTTTCAAGACATTGCCATTCCAGTCAACCTTCACGATTCGCGTCTTCTGTGTGAGATATAAGGCGTCGTGTGTTGCTGCAATACCTTGAATATGGCCTCCTTTAGGATCAAAAGCCTCAGGGCCGACAGAAAATTCTTCCACCCCGAATGCCGACAAGGTCAGCATGCCAACCAAGAATGGTACGATTGTCTGGTACATTTTGTTTTGTATTAAAGACATATTTAATCTCCAAAATATAATTGATGGAAAGCTGCTGTACCTGTTTGTACATCCTGAAAGTCAGGTCTTGCATTTTGCACACATGCGATGAGTCTATCTTGAACTGATAGTGATTATTCATCGAAACATATTTTGATATATAGAAGTATTTACAGATGCATTTCGTAGTTTGGTGATTGCCAGACTTCTTGGGTGTCGAGTTTGCGCAATTGTTGTTCATGATCCAGCAGGACGTGGCTGCCACGTTCGCGGAGGATATCGGTGAGTTGTTGTTGCATGGCTTGGCGAGTCTGCTGGTGATTTGCATGTGCTGCAAGGTTTTTGCATTCGCCCGGATCGTTCTGCAGATCAAAGAGCAGTTGGTTGCCGGTGTATGGGAACCAGATGTATTTGTAACGATCATCCACCACATAGAGGTTGGCTTGTTGTGGTGCGTAGCATTTGCAATGTTCACCTTGTAAATGTTTTCGCCATGCAGTTTGCTGTCCTGTTGCCAATGGCATCATGTTCAACCCATCGCATGTTGCAGGCACATTGATCCTTGCTGCGTTGAGGACGGTTGGCATGACATCGCGTAACTCCACGAGTTGATCACAGGTTTGATTCCGTGGTGTGTCCTGCCAAGTGCTGGGCGGGACCACGATCATGGGGACGCGAGCTGAGCCTTCGAACGCGTAGGTTTTTCGCCAAAGGTGATGATCGCCCATCATGTCGCCATGATCGGACAAAAACACGATGAGTGTATTGGCATAGGCTTGCTCGTGGTTGTGTTTGAGTTCGTAAAGCAAGCGTCCGATCTGGTGATCGATGAAAGTGATGTTGCCATAGTAGCAAGCTCGGGCACGTTGGATCTCTACGTCACTGCGTTTTGCCTGCCATGCGTTGACATCACTGTTGACTGGCTCGCCTGTTGGATCGTCACACCAGTCTCCGATGTGCGGGTCAGGCATGCGTCTGTCCTTGTACATGTCATAGTAAACCTGTGGCGGATCAAAGGGCGAATGAGGACGTGCAAAACTGACTTTAAGGAAGAACGGTTTGTTTGGATCGCGACGGCTTAACCATTCAATGGCTTGTTGAGCCGTCCAATGTGTAGGGTGTAGATGTTCAGGCAGGTGAGTCGGCCGAGCCATCCACGAGTTCCAGTCCACACTGTGATCGCGGTAGTCATAAGGACCGGTTTTGTTGGCTTCAAACCATCGCCGGTAATCACTGTCTTCCTGGCGGCCTGATTCATCGAGAATGCAATTGTGGTATCCGTTGAGTGTGCGATAGGGGTGAAAGTGATTCTTGCCGATCGCCTGTGTGTGGTATCCGGCCTTTGCCAGTTCACCGGGCATGGTGTGTTTGAAATGGCTGGGGATGGGACCTTGTCCATAGCCCATCCCCAGGATGCCGGTTTGCCACTGACTCATGCCGGTTAACAGCGACGCCCGTGCGGGGATGCAGGAAGGACAGGCCGTGTAAGCACGTGTAAAACGTGTCCCACGACTGGCCAACTCATCAAGGTATGGCGTTTCCAATACGGGATGACCATCCGCACCCAGACAGTCCCCGCGTTGTTGATCGGTCATGATCAAGAGTATGTTTGGACGGCTGTCATTCTGTGGTGAATCAGTTTTCATGATGTAATTGTATGTTACTGCTGGTCACGTATCACTTCAGAATGAAAAACACGGGATCGCCATTCGTTGGTAGTTCAACTTGCTGATTGGCAGATAAGTTGACCGATGACTGATCACCAAGCAGATTGATCTTGACTGCTTGTGTGGCTTGTTGGTTGGGCAGCTTCACAGTAGGTTGCTTGGCGACTTCGGTTGCCCATGCCGCGTAGATCGTGCTGTTACCTTTCGTGAATTCATAGAGACGTACTGTGTCAGGATGATCGTGATGCTTGTTAATACTTTGACTGCCTGCCAACACGCTGGATGTGGTTGCGATGGCACCGACTGCCGGGCGAAGTCGATGTGACCAGGGATCCACTGCTGACGGATATCGCACAATGGAGTAATCAAAACGTGGGTTGAACGTGAAGATGAATGCTGCTTTGGTTTTCAATTCTTCACGGTAAGCTTGAAACATGACGAACTGTCGGGCAATCCATCGTGCCTGCTCGATTTCTGAAACTTCTGCAGCATCCCAACCAAACTCCGTCCAGAAGGTCGGCTGATCGCTGGCACCAAACTGATCCATGGTTTTTCGGAACTCAAGAAGACGCGGGATCAGATCAGGTTCGGGTGGGAACTTGTGTGCCCAGTGAACATCGGGGGTCGTGCGACAGTAGGCATGGCCACTCATCGCCTGCTGATAGTCAAGCAGGCTGTCGTTGTTAAGCCACATACTCACCCATTCGGGATAAAGCCCCGCAAAGTTACCGCCAATGAGTTTGGCATTGGGATTACCTTCCCGCAAACCTTCGTACTGCACACGCTGGATCGTCTTGGCCAACTCGGCACGCTTGGTTCTGGGACCTTTGAAACCAAACTGATGGCCATTGTTGGGTTCGTTCCAGGATTCATACCACGTGACGCGATCACCAAGGTGTTTGGCAGCTTCCCGGTTAAAGGCCTGCCAGTGTTTGTAGTTTACAGGCAGTGGTGGGTAGGTGGGATTCTTCTTGCCGTTGGACCACTTGGGGGCGGTGAAGATGACGACCACCGGTTCCATACCATCTGCGATGGCCTGATCAATCCATGCGTCATTGAATTTGATCGGCTTATCCGGCCCTGCCTGACTCCATGCCCAAAGCAGCGAACTGCTCGACCATTTGATCCCCATTTTCTTTGCAAGCTCGGGTTCGCGGTCCGTTTGCTTGGCACCGAAAATACTTGTTTGGGGTGTGATGGCAGAATCCTGGTGACTGAGAACAACAAAGTCACGACGATCCAGAATCCATTGCGGTGTATCCTGATCAAAGGCTTCAAGTCGATAGTAACCAGGACCATATTGATTGATATCAAGCTTGGCAATCTGGTCGGTTAATTCGCACTGCACGGTTTTAACGGGTTGGTAAATTTGCCCATCAAATCGAAGCAGGTTGTATCCCGCTTTCTCAATGGATTGACGGCCTACACTGCGAAGTAGGACCGTTGCTTGATCACCATGATTCCAGTACATCTCCGATTCTGACAGGTCGATCTGAAGCATGGTGTCGCTGGTGAGTTCTGCCTGGATTTGAAGTGATCGGACCAGGATCTGCGCGTTTTCCGGCGTATGCATCGGACGCGTCACCTGCACGTAGAACGTGTCGATGCCCATGGGGATGTCGAGCGTGATCGTTTGTTGCGTGGTGGTGTCGGTCTTGATGTGTTTGAAAGTCAACGGGCTTGATGTATTACGAGTATAAGTCTTGAAGTACTCACCGCCACCTTCAAGCGTCAGTTGGTTGTGAAGTGAAACGGTTGGTGTGGTTTCGTTTTCTTCCCATTTTTCAGGGACCTGCACGAGAATTTGAACCTTGCCGCCTTTGAAAGTTGTGCTTTGAGGGCAGCGGAATTTCCAAAGCGCTTGAGCCGAATGATTGCGTGCAGTACCACCGAGACGAAGGCCTTGTTGATCCTGTTTGGCCCATGTGTGCCAACCATCCATTCGGGCACCGATCATGCCAAACATCCGTTGAAGCTGCGCAGGATCGGTCAGATCCGATTCCCATGTCGATTGATCGTAGATCACATGCGTGCTCAAAGCAGTGTTGTGCATGGCATTGGGGTACTGTCCCATCGTGGCATTGAGATAATCGGATTCCGGCTGTGCTTGCAGGCTTGAAACAGCCAGCATCAGACTGGTAACTAGAAGTATAAAGCTGAACTTGAACATATTAACTCCATGAATCGTGAATAAGATTTTTGCGATGGATAGTCTGCAAGCCACCGGATACTTGCTATCTCAAAATTAGGATTGTCTTAACAGTTGTCGTTACTGATTACCGTTCCACCATTGCTCGTTGTATGAGGCACTGGTGCGTTCCATGATCAATTCATCGGTTGCCGTTTCCGCATGCCCATCCACTTGAAGGGTGTTAGCTGAGCCCATGTGTCGGGCTTTGATGCCGGGTAATGTGCCGGATCGTCTTAACGCGTAACCTGCAGCACTGAGGCGACCGTTGTCAGCGAGAATAAACGTTTGTGATGGGTTATTGACGTCATCCACCCGTACTGCTGGTGTGACACTTCCGCCAAAGAATCCGGCGATGTACTGGTTTAACCCGTAATGTGTGCCGGTCCATGAGCCAGAGGTTGCACCGGGTAAACCAGGCCGAGGCAGGTTCTCGGATCGGCAAGTCCAGATGGAATCGATCGGTTTGCCATCATTGACACTAAAGGCATAGCTGGCATCCTGATTGACATATTTTTGATACGCCAAAGCGACATGCCAGTAATCGCTGCTTCCCGGGAGTTGGGAAATATTGGCATTGGCGTTAAGCGTTGGGTAGTAGTTGTAATGGTCAATCGAGTAATTGTACAGCGCGGTTCCCAGTTGTTTTTGATTTGAAAGGCAGGCCACCCGATCAGCTGACTTTTTTGCTGCAGCCAATGCAGGTAGCAGGATGGAGATCAATAAGCTGATGATGGAAATCACCACAAGCAGCTCGATCAATGTGAAGGCTTTGCTCTCTATGCAGACACTTTGCCGAATTCTGCAAGCACCGTCTATTTTTTGTTTATTGAGCATGTGAGCACCTTGTCCTTTCACATGAGTGATGATTGTTGTTTGGTAATTCTTCCATGCCATCTGCGCTAAGTGAACATGTTGCAGACACGAATTCAGCCACGCGGGGCAGGTCCCGAGCTGGCTCGCCAAACGGTTTGTACGGGGATGTTGACCTGACGATCCATCAAGACAGTGTTGGCATCAATCTGACTTTGTAAAAGATCAATCGCAGCTTCGATGGATTGATGAATATTCAGATCGACACTGGTCAATGGCGGATCTGTTTCCTGGGCAAGTGATGTGTTGTCATGGCTGATGACGCTGATGTCTGTGGGGACTGACAATCCCAATCGTGCCAATTCAATCATCCCTCCCAATGCCAGTCGGTCCGTTGCATAAAAAATCGCAGTCGGTTTGATTGGATTCTGCATCAATTGCCTGGTGGCAATCTGTCCGGAGTGAATTGCCGAATGGGGTACCTTGATCACCGAGCCTTTGTCCGCCGAATAGCCAGCTTCCTGCAAGGCTCCCAGATAACCTTCAAGACGCTGAAGCACGGTCGGGTAATCCGTCGGGGCGGTGACATAGGCAAAATGCTCATGACCCACTTCCATCAACATGCGAACTATCGCAGCAGTCTGTTTGGCAATGTCAGGGCATACGCAGGCACACGTGACACGTTTACTCAAATCATCAAGCACCACCGTTGGCATCTGTGCATCAATGAGTCGTTGGCAGAATGTCTCCGTGGGGTAACCGGTAATCAAGACACCGTCCACACGATGCTGTGTAATGATGGCTGGCAATTGAGCCTCATCGTCCCGGTGAATCAACTCAATATGGACATGCCAATTCAAATCCTTGCAGGCCCGGTTTAATGCGTAGACAAACTCATAATGATAAGCATCGTCCGGGCGACTTTTGTCATCGGTGACAATCAACAAGCCAATGGCATCAGCAAGTTTGCGGCGAAGTGGCTTGGGTTGATACCCCAACTCCTTGGCAAGCAGTCGGATTTCCCTGGCCTTGGCTTCTCCAACGCCACCCATCCCGTTGAGGGCTCGGGAAACCGTGCTCGAAGCCAGGTCAAGCTTCTGAGCCAGATGTTTCAATGTGATGGTGTCTTTTTCAGTCATTGAAGCATTGTAGCCCGCTCTTTCCGCAAGTCAACGATTAGTTGCGTATTTTGCGTAAAATTGCGTAGGTGTAGGCCTGACGCTATCTATTTGGAGTATGACCAATTCGTTTTGCTTGGCTTTGCAACAACTGGTTTACGCATTCAATCAACAAAGAATATGGACCGCATGTAACTGTGGTTGAATCAGTTAGCGATGTTCGGTGGAGTTGTCGATTGGCGACGGATCATCACATTTTTCGTGCGATGACCCAGCGGTTGGAAGGTAATGAGCAGACGATGCACAAGGTCAATCTTCGCAACGACAAACCTTGCCATGAAGTCCGGTTGCCAGTTCAGGTAGTTTGAGTCCCTTTCGTCAAACCCCTCGGCGAATCACGCTGGCAATCTCCGTTTTAAGCAGTGTCGTCACAAGACATCCAGCCATATTGCCAAACATCGAATTCTCGCGGCAACTAAAAATGATGTGTCTCGC
>PAIY01000246.1 GCA_002704825.1 Phycisphaeraceae bacterium | reverse complement strand
CCACGCGACACCAATCATTTAACCGATGCATCGCACGTTGATCATCATGCAACGTCCCAACGATCATGTCCGCGGGTTTGAGATTGGCACGCTGCATCGCACATGCAATCTCCGGCAGGCTGGTGACGTTGTCATTCACAAGCTGCATGTAGGTGTTGGCATTGGCGTAATCCAATGCCGTGTCCGGCTGCATGGCGGTGAGAATGGTCGGCTTGCCACACCGTTGGATCACCGGCAAAGCATTGGCGGAGGTGCTGTAGGTCACCAGATTACAGATCAATAAATCCACATCCGCGTTACGCAGTTCATCACCGACAGCAAAAGCACGATGGGAACAATCAGACATCCCTGCATCGACAATCTCCACGCCAAGTTCGCGCAGCTTTGCACAGAAAGTGGCATGATGTCTTAGCAATTCATCCCGCAGTCCCGGGAACTGCGGCCAGTAATTGTTGAGCGCCACACAGAACACACCCATCTTTGCCGGTGCTGGGGTGCGATCAAAATAGGTCTTGGGATCGAATGTGGGTGCGGATATCGCTGACATCGAAAAACTCCATGTTTTACAGGTTCAATTCGTTTGTTTGATTTCAATTACCAACTGATCAGGACACGACCGGTGATACTTTTTGCAGTTATGGTTTTGCCAAGGAAATTGTCGCCATGTTCGAGTTCCGCAAACGGTCCATTCACAAACGGCCATGAAGCATTGACCTGAAACGTGGTGTTCTCTTCGTAACCGGGTTCAGGCAAAAACGTCACGGTGGCATCTTCCAAACCGGTCACCCACAAACGACGCTTAACCGGCGCATGATCACTGTGTTGATCTGGACAACTGACGGTGTAATGTGGATCACAACTTTCACTGCAACCAACGGTCCCATGCTTCTGTTTGACCAATACACGGCATTCTTTTCGCCAGGCACGCGGCATCTGATAAATCGCCTTGCCGTTCTCGATTGCGGCATCACACTGCACCATGATCGGCAAGCCTCCCTCATTGGGCATCGCCAACTCCCATTGGGCTGTACTATTCTTGGCGTAACCGGCAAACCATAGCGCGTTTTCGTGTCGGCTGACAGTCATCACCGGATTACGATGCGATGGATCACGCCGCGTAAAACCAACATGAATCCCCAATGCAGCCAAGGCCTGTCTGAGGAGAATATCCCCATGCATCCATAGCGCCGGATCATCAATCTTCGGAAGCTTGGGTTTGTCAGCCATATCACTGGAATTGGTTCCACGCACATAGGCCACACGCTGGTTACGGGCTAAAGCAAGCGGATAGTCACCAGCCGATGCCAGGACCTGAGTATGCGAATCCGCCTTGTTTTTCAGGCAATGCGCAATCGGTCCAGCAGAGTAAAGCGAACGGTGCATCAACTTACCAGGCAACTCTCCAGCAAGTACATAGTCCAATTCCATCGCTAATATCACATCCATTTCACCTTCAATTGGACTGGCTTGTTCAAGATTCAAAACTTCGAGCATCGCATCGGAAGCATGATCAATCGGACCGTAGAAAATGACTTTCCCGCCACGCTTCACATGCTCAAGCAAAGCAGCCTCCAGTGGTGTCTCTGCATCTGGAACCAACGACAGTAAAATGGTGTGATCATAAGCTTGTGAGTTGCATTTCATACCCGCAATCAATGCCCTGTCACTGGCCACGGTGTTGATCGGCAAGCCGTTGTTTATGGCGCTGCGGATAAACCAATCGTTGAAGAAAGCAACAGATAAACGCTCAGGTGCTTGCGTGATGTAATCATGAAACGTGTCAAACGGATAAACCCATGTCACCAAACCGGGACGATCGGGTTTGGTCTCCATGCATCGCAGAAGAATCGGGATGATCTCGTTGGGACAACACTCGGGCATCCTGCCATAGGAATCATCAATGGTCAGAAACTGGAAGGCGTCATGCGTCTGAACTTCCCCTGTCTCATTCATGCGACTTATTGCCATCGGCAGGTAAATGTCATGGGCATCACGTCCATAGCGATCCAGCCAGGGACTGTTCAGCCACCACGGATCATGGACGTAAAATCGGAATGGGAATCCCTTGCCGGTGGGTAACTCCGCAATGCGTGACATGTACCCCATCAGTTCCAAGCCAAAGTCACCATCCAATGCTGCCCACGGTGAATTAGGCGGTGTATACATATTCAAATTCGACTCATAAATCTCACGCAGCGGCACCGCATCGGTTGCCAAATCCGTCCCCGTCCCCAGGTTTGTCCCACGGGTTTCGATGGGATAATCCGGACAAGCCTTGCGGAAGTCATTCCAGAACCCCAGGATTTTCTGGCGAACTTCAGGAGCCCGTGTGGCATCGAAATGCTGACCATCAAACAGCGGACCACACGTCCCCCATGTTTCCAAGCCAAACCCAAATCCATTGGAAAACCACAGATAATCCAAGTTCATATCCGCAAGAAAAGCTTGTGACTGCTTGCCGAGAAATGTACCGAAGCTGGTGCCCTGTTCAATGCCGTTCGGGAATCCTGCATAAGCCGTTTCATCAGCATTCATGGTGGCATAACAACCGACGAAACTGTTAACGCCCATGGTGTTGGCAATGCAGATTTCCGGGTGCTCTTTGTACTTGAATGTCGAACGAGCAAACTCACCGCCGGGATCGAACGTCCCTCCAACTTGAATGGTTTTACCGATGACCTTGTTACCGATGCGTTTGATGGCGTCGATGATGTTGGCTAATATCCGATAAGTCATCTTCGGTGGATTGTCCATATACAGCCGGGGTTGGCTATGCAGTGCGACTTTCTGCGGATCATTGGGAACATCAGAATGTGGGTTGGCAAATCCCAGCCAATACGCCCATTCAAACGCTTCATCCATGTCCCCCTTGTATGCCAGAATCTCCGAACCATCTGCCGGCCACAGGAGAACCTGCACATGATCCGCATACTTACACAACGGATGCCATTGCGTAAAAGCTTTGAAACAGGTTTGCTCAACCTTACCCATGTCCGTTGGCTGATCGAACGGCTTTAAACTCATTTCCAAAGTGACGACATTCAGTGACATCTCAAATACCTTTACGTGGACAAAACACTGTAAAACAAGGCAATTTATGCGATATTCCGACCAATCTGCTCAGCGGATCGGCGTAAGGCTTCAAGCACTTTCCTGCGATAACCGGATTGTGCCAATCTCACCGAAGGCACCCCCGCCCCGATGGCTGCAACCACTTTATCCCACGGATCAAGAATCGGAACCGCCAAGGCACTCACCCCGTCACATAACTCATCACAGGAAAGACTAAAGCCTTTCTCACGAATCTGATTAAGCTCTGTAACCAAATCCTGACGGCGTGTGATCGTTCTTGGTGTGTGGCTTTTGAGCTTGTAGCGATCCAGATAACGCACAAGTTCATCACGTGACATTTGCGCAAGCATGAGTTTGCCTGAAGCGGTGCAATGTGCCACTTCAGTGACATCATCGGGTTCAGCAACACGCAGCGCACCACTACCTGGAATGTACTGGAGATTAACGACGTGCCCGTGGTCCAATGCAACAAGCATGATCGACTCATCGATCTCTGATGCCACTTTCTCGACGACCATTTTGCCAGCGACATACAGTGCGTTGAGGTATTGACTGTGGCGACTCATGAGCATCAACCGGCTTCCGATCTCAAAGCGTTTGGTCCTGGGATCCTGTCGGAGAAAGCCACGACTTTGCAGGGTCCGGGCAATGTTATGCACCGTTGCCACATTCATCTCAAGCTTTCGAGACAGCTCGCGTGTCCCAGCCCCCTGCCCCTGACTGGCAATGGCTTCGAGAATATCCATGACTTTATCTGCCGTATTGACCTTTGGCATTCTGTTTACCTCTAACAAACAACTTCCAAGGGTTGTCTGCATGAAAATAATCGTAGAGTGGTACTTAAAAACGTCAATGTCCAAATGATTGACACGTCGGAGTATTTACTCATCATTATTAAAGATGTTTATTTTATCTAAACACCTTATCTCCTGCCTGACCTCGTCATTGGATATATTTGGACAGCTTTCGTGTATGGGCAGAACATTCACACATCGATACGATGTCTTGCTGTCCAAGACACGGAAAGACCATCATGCAAGACAAAACCGCATCTGACCTCAAACTCTGGTACCGTCAACCAGCCATCGACAACTGGAACCGTGCTTTACCCATCGGCTGTGGCAAGTTGGGTGCCATGGTCTTCGGCAACCTTTCCGACGAACGCATTCAACTCAACGAAGACTCTCTCTGGAATGGTGGCGAGCAGAACCGCATCAATCCCGACGCTCTCAAACACCTTGCCCAAATCCGAGAACACCTTGCAAACGGTGATCTGGAACAAGCACAGTGGCTGACCAATGACGCGATGGCAGGTATCCCGGACTCCATGCGTTGCTACGAACCGTTAGCTGATCTGTTCATGCAATTTCAATATCCAGCCGGCGCACTGCACACTGGCGATGCCGTCCTCACCAACGCACAAAGCATGCGGACCGACCCGACGGATGTAGCGCATTTGAGCTATCGCCGTGAACTGGATCTGGCTGATGCATCTATCAACGTTTCCTACAAAATCGATGATGTGACCTACACCCGAAAACACATCGCAAGCTTCCCGGACAACGTCATTGCCATCCGACTTGAAGTCTCCAAGCCAGGCGCATTGAATGTCCGACTGCGTTTACAACGTGGGCCACTGGCAAGCTACTCCACGCGCTACGTCGATGACTCACGCGCTTTGGAAGATGGTGGTACTTATCTCACCGGCAAGGCCGCAGGCAAGGGGGGTGTGCGTTTTGCAACCTGCATGATGACCGATGCAATCGGTGGCAGTTCTCACACCATTGGCGAAACCGTGGTCGTTGAAAAGGCAGACGCACTGACCATCGTCATTGCAGGTGCAACGAGCTTCCGACATGACAACCCGCTTCAAGTTGCAACCGACAGGGTGAACCATGCCATCAACAAAGGTTGGGATACGCTGCTAGCTGACCAACTGGCAGACTATCAAGCGCTCTTTAACCGCGTGACTTTGCAACTGGGTGACACACAAGCAGCCAAGCAAAGTCTCCCGACAGACGAACGCTTGCAGCGTCTTGTCGCTGGTGACGATGATCCGTCTATGGCAGCGTTGTACCATCAGTTCGGCCGGTACCTGCTTATCAGTTCGTCACGCGCTGGTTCCATGCCTGCCAATCTGCAAGGGATTTGGAATCAGGATTTCTGGCCAGCATGGGGCTCGAAGTACACCATCAACATCAACACGGAAATGAACTATTGGCCTGCGGAAGTTGCCAATCTTTCGGAATGTCATTCCCCGTTGTTTGAGATGCTCAACCGGATGCTGCCGCGAGGCAAACAGGTCGCTAAAGAGATGTATGACTGCGACGGTTTTGTCTGTCATCACAACACCGACCTCTGGGCGGACTGCTGCCCGACGGATCGCAACCTGGGGGCATCGTACTGGGTGATGGGTGGTGCCTGGCTGAGTCTGCATCTCTGGGATCACTTTGATCACACCGGTGACCTGACTTTCCTCAAAGAGACCGCATGGCCGCTGCTGTCTGAATCATGCATGTTCTTCCTGCAATTCCTGGTCAAAAATGCCAAAGGGCATCTGATCATCAGTCCGACTCTCTCGCCGGAGAATGCATACCGGTTACCTTCAGGCCAAGTGGGTACGCTGTGCGAAGGTTCGACGATGGACACTGCGATCCTGCACATGCTCTTTAAAAACACCCTCCGCGCTGGCATGTTGCTCGGCCAACATCCCGAACTCATGGAGCAAATCCAGCAGGCATTGGAGCAACTGCCCCCACTGTCGATCGGCAAACACGGCCAACTCATGGAGTGGCTCGAAGACTACGACGAACTGGATCAGCATCACCGCCATGTCTCACACCTGTTCGCTTTACATCCGGGCAACCAGATCGACCCGACACTCACGCCTGAGTTAGCGGAAGCCGCAAAGACCACACTCACCCGTCGCGGTGACGATGGCACGGGTTGGTCCAAGGCATGGAAGATTCTTTTCTGGGCGCGTCTGGGGCAAGGCGATCGCGCCCATGACCTACTCAAAAACCTGTTGGAATTGGTGGATTCACACAGCGGTGATCCGATCAACTATGAACATGGGGGCACGTACCCAAACCTTTTCTGCGCTCACCCGCCCTTCCAGATTGATGGCAACTTCGGTGGCTGCGCTGCCATCGCGGAGATGCTGGTGCAAAGCCATACCACGGTCACTGACGAGCAAGACAATGAACAACCGATCATCCGACTCTTGCCTGCCTGCCCAACACAATGGTCCACCGGTAGTGTCAGCGGTTTAAAAACGCGCGGCGGATTCGAGTTGCAGATGCAATGGGAAAACCGCAGCATCACCAGCGGCAAACTCACCGCGACATGCGACAGTCAATGCTTACTGGTGGTCAATGGTGTCGAAAAACAGATCGTACTCAAAGCCGGCGAATCAATCAGTCTGGTTGATTAAATCTGCTCGTGAAACATCCCTCGAATCGCAGCAAGTGAAAACCTTGAGATGTGCTTGATGATGTCATCATGACGTTGACATACTGGCGGGAGTTCGGGGTGCAGTCGGTCGTGAAACTCGCTGTGATCCACGTAATACAGACATTGGCCGATGATGCTTGAACGGATATAAATCATCTGTTCTTCGCTGAGCGTCGTCTGGGCGATATCCGATACGATTTTGCCCAGTGTGTCGTTGATGGCCACGGTGAGTTCCTGAAGCTGCTGGTTGGCTGCTTCATTGGGAAACTGCAGGTCACGCGCGAGGATATCGCAATGCCAGGTCGGGCGTTCCTGTTCCATGATGATGGCAAAGAATGATCGAATGAAGTGTTCAAGGCGCTGGGCTGGCGTGCCTTCGATCTGGATGCTTTGAATGCGTCGGAAGGTTTCAATGATGAATTCGTAGGCTTCCTGAACCACCGCGTTGTAGAGATTGAACTTGTCGGTGAAGTGATAATTGACCGCTGCCAGCGAGGTGCCTGCCTTGCGGGTGATCTGCTGAATGGTTGCCGCTTCGAGGCCGACCTGGCCGATGATCTGGCCAGCCGCCTGAATGAGCTTGCGCTTGGTTTCCAGAGCCGAACTATTATTCTTCACGTTTGCCATACAAATTTCACTTTACCATTGTCGCTTCCTCAGACGCTTGAGGTAACTCCCAACCGCCTCCGAGTACCTTATAAAGATACACGAGATCGGCCGACACTGCAGTCTGAGACCGTGCTAAAGCACTTTGAGCCTGATTGAGCGACTGCTTGGCGGTGAGAACGTTGATAAAGTCCACGAGGCCGGCATCATTGAGTTTGATGGCATGATCGGCTGCACGCTGGTTGGCATCAACGGACTTACCGAGCATGTCACGCCGCGTTTGTTCACGGTCATAAAACACCAGGGCATTTTCAACTTCTTCCATCGCTGTGAGTAGCGACTGCTGATAGTTGATGGCAGCCTGATCGCGCTGAGCCTCTGCGGTCTGGATGTTGGCTTTGATTTGATTGCCGTCAAAGAGACGCCAACTGACACCGGGGCCAAGTGAGTAGAAAAGACTGCGATTGTCAGCAAAATTGGCGAGTTGCGTGGAACTCAAACCAATCGTGCCGTTGAGGGTGAACTTGGGATACAGCTCTGCGGTCTGGACACCGATTTGCGCGGTGGCCCCCGCAAGGCTGCGTTCGGCGGCACGGATGTCCGGCCGCCGACGCAGCAATTGAGCGGGAACGCCGGTGGGGATAGACGGCGGTCCCAGGGGTATGGGCTTGATGGTTTCCAACTGGCTCATCAGGCTCGCAGGAGATTGTCCAAGCAGCACACCAAGACGGTGAATTGTCTGCTTGATCTTGGCCTGAAGTGTTGGGATTTGTGCACGAGTGGTTTGCACCAACGCTTGGGCCTGAGCAACCGTCAGGTCGGTGGTGATACCAGCCTTGAGTCTTGATTCTTGAATGTCGAGTGTGTCCTGTTGCGACACCACGTTGGCATTGACCAGTGACAACTCATACTGATAGCCACGCAGCTGAATGTAGTTGGTCGCCACTTCAGCAAGCAACGTCACCAATGTATTGCGACTTTGCTCGACGATGCTGTCATAGCTGGCTTGCGATGCTTCGATGCTCCGACGGTTTCCGCCGAACACGTCAATCTCCCAGTTGGCGTCAAATCCAGCCTGCATGAGATTGCGTGATCCGGTTGAAACCCCGTTGGCATTCTCACTGTTGCGCGACAAAGTGTCCGCTGCCGTTGCATTAACGGTGGGCTTAAGTGATGCGCCTGCTGCAATCAGTTGGGCGCGGGCTTGCCGAATACGTGCCTGGGCCAACTGCATGTCCAGGTTTGACGTGATCGCTTGATCGATCAATTCATCAAGCATCGGATCGTTGAACGTCTTCCACCAATGTGCCAGATCAGCAAAGGATTCGGCGGAAGGTGAAGCATGAAATGCTTCGGGCATGTTCGCCTGGGGCTTCTTGTAATCCGGGCCAACCGTGCAGCCGGTAACCAACAATGAGCTGCAAAGACTCAAAGCCAACAGTTTTCTATTGATTGTTAAAAACATCATCAAACTCCGTACTTATTCACCATGCGTGGTCACCATCGCAGGTTGCAGATTGGCTGGGACATGTTCAGGGTCAACCGCAACTTCATGCTTGCGGTGACCGGAATGGAAGAAGCTGGTGCGGTTGAGCACCTTCTCCTGAAACGCTTCGAGGTACAGATAAATCACAGGTGTGACATAGAGCGTGATCAACTGACTCACCAGCAAACCACCGACAATCACTAAGCCCAGGGGCATACGACTTTCACCGTCAGCCCCCCAACCCAATGCGATGGGAAGTGCACCCATCACCGCAGCGATGGTGGTCATCATGATCGGGCGGAAACGGTCCATCGACGCATCGTGAATCGCCTGCTCGGCAGTCTGCCCTTCGTCAATACGTTGTAATGCGAAGTCCACGATCATGATGCCGTTCTTCTTGACGATACCCATGAGCATGAACATCCCGACGTAAGCGTACAGCGAAAGTTCCTGGTCGAAGTACCACAAGGTTGCCAGGCCACCAATCAATGCCACAGGCAAAGATGAAAGTACAGTGATCGGATGCAGGTAACTTTCATACAACACGCCGAGAATCACATACATCACGAACACAGCAACGACCATGAGGATGGCCATGTTCTGCACCATCTCAATGAACGTCTTGGCTTCACCCTGCAATTCACCACGCACGGTCGGGGGTAAAGTTTGGACTGCTGCATTCTGGATAAAGTCCGTCGCTGCACTGGTCGACACACCCGGAGCGACATTAAACGAGAACGTCACACTGGTGAACTGATTGAGGTGATTGACCGACTGAAGCCCCAGGTTCTTTTCCCACTTGACCACAGCATCAAGCGGAATGTTGCGTTGACCATCGTCGGACTTGATGTAAAAGTCCGCAAGGTTCTCTGCCTGGCTGCGACTGTCATCTTCTGCTTCGAGAATCACCTGATACTGATCGGTTGCGGACTTGATCAGATAGAGATAGTTCTGCGAAAAGCTTGTTGCCAACAGCCTTTCAATCCGAGCCACACTCACACCATACATCGCAGCCTGTTCACGAAGAATCGACACATTCAAATAGGGCTGATTGTTGTAGTAGTCTGGCTGAACCCTTAAAAAACCGGGGAATTCACGGAACTTTTCAAGTAACTTGCCTGAGTATTCATACACCTTGTCCGGATCAACGCCGGAGATAGCGTATGTGATGGATGCCGAGTTATTGGCCGAGGCACCGGTGGATATCTGGAGTACGGGTTGAGGCTTGAACAAACCAATCACACCGGGGACATTGGCAAAAATTCCGCCGGAGAGCTGCTGAGTAACATCAACGATGGGCTGACGTTGTTCACGATCCTCAAGGAATGCCAGTAACAATCCCTGGTTGTAACCGCCAAAACCACCGTTACCGGTCATGGTAAATGAAGCGCGTACGGCGGGGTTGTTTTGAATGACCTGTTCAGCTTTTTCCTGATAACCGCGCATCTTTTCGTAGGATGCACTGTCCGGGCCGATCATCACGCCCCAGACGAAGCTACTGTCACCGACAGGTAAGAAAGTCTTGGGCAAGTTAACCATCAGGTAACCGGTCCCCACCAGGCACAGTACCCAGGTGATGGCTGAGAGATAGTGATGCTTCAAGGCCCATGTGAGTGTGTTGCCATAGATGCCTAGCACCCACTTTTCAATTTTCAACGCAGAACGTTCCAACCACGGCTGCTTTTTGCCCGGGCCACGCTCAGCAAGCATGCGTGAGCACATCATCGGTGTGAGCGTCAGCGACACCAAACCTGACGAAATGATGGCAACGATAATCACCACCGAGAATTCGCGAAATACGCGTCCCATCAAACCGGGCATCAAAAGCAAAGGCAGGAACACCGCAGCCAATGACAACGTCATTGAGATAATGGTAAAACTGATTTCCTTAGCCGAGTTGATCGTAGCAGTGCGGACATTTTCCCCATGTTCCATGCGACGAATTGTGTTTTCCAGGAACACAATCGCATCGTCCACAAGGAACCCAATCGCCAACGTCAAGGCCATCAGAGACAGGTTGTCCAAACTGTAATTCATGATCCACATGACGATGAACGTCATGAGCAAACTCAACGGCAAAGCCACTGCGGGAATCAGCGTATCACCGGCACGCCCCAGGAACAGGAAGATCACCATCACCACCAACACAAAGGCAATGACCAGCGTTTCCTTCACGTCATCGACGGAGTTCACAATCGTTTCTGCACGGTTGTGAATCAGAACCAGACGTACACCCTGGGGCAATTCCTGGTTGATCTGCGGGATGATTGCCTGCACCTTCTGGGCGACCGCAACGGCATTGCCACCGGCCTGGCGATACACCGCACAAACCACCGTCGCAGCAGGTGTGCCATACTCACGCGACCAGAAGTTCATCTTGATCCGTTCGTCCTGCACGCTGTCTGTCGCGGTCGCCACATCACGCAGGTACACCGGCGCACCTTTCACGGTGGCGATGATCATGTTGTTGTACTGCTGAGCTTTGTCCAACTGTGCCATCGGACGCAGAACGACAGCTTCGTTGTGATTATCAAATTGACCTGCGCCGGTATAACTTGTGCCGCCTTGAATCGCCTTGGACAAGTCTTCCAAGGTCAAACCCAATGCCGCGAGTTTGGAAGGGTCCGCCTTGATGCGAATCGCAGCCTTGGTCCCAAAGATACTCACACGGGAGACGCCTTCGAGAATACTGATCTGCTGAGAGACCTGCGTGTTGGCATAGTCATACAACTGACCCTGTGTGATGGTATCACTGGTCAAAGCCATGAAAATAATCGGACTGTCGTTGGGATTGGTCTTGGTAATGGTCGGTTGGGACGGCAGGTCAGGAGGCAGTTGCCCACTGGCTGCGGTGATGGCGTTCTGCACGTCGGTCGCGGCACCATCGATGTCCTTATTCAGCGAGAACTGAAGCGCGAATGATGTATTGCCTTGTCCTGATTTACTGGTGACCATCTCCAGGCCGGAGATTTGCATGAACTGACGTTCCAAGGGCGTGGCAACGTTGTTGGCCATCGTCTGAGGGCTTGCCCCCGGATAGCCGACCTGCACCTGGATCACCGGATAGTCCACCGCAGGCAGGTCGTTGACGGGAAGCTGGGTGTAGGACCAGACGCCCCATAGCACCACCGAGAGCGTCAACAAGACGGTCATCACGGGACGTTGAATAAAGGGTAATGAAATATTCATGAGCTAATTGCCTAAAAAAGAGTGATTGGTGATTAGGGATTAGGAGAGTAGAACATTGGCTGGATCGCATCATTAATTTGTCTGACCCTAATCCCTAATCACCAATCACTAATCCCTTCTGTTCTCACAAATCAAGTCCGCAGATCAAACTGCTCATCTGCGGACTTGGATGGGGGGGTATCAGGAGGCGTTTGCAGCCTTGGTTTTGGATGTTTGTGCTGACTTCACATCGGTTGCCTGCGCGGTTTGGGGAATGGTCACAGGCCCACCGGGTCGGACCATCAGTTGCCCATCAACGATGACGCGTTCGCCGGACTTAATACCATCAACGACGATCCATTGTTCGTGAGACTGCCCTGTTTTTACAGGTCGGTACTGAGCGTGATCCTGTTCATCGACACTGAGCACGTACTGGCCTTTCTGACTGAGTTGCACGGCTGCCTGTGGCACGAGTACGGCATCATCAAGCGTCTTGAGAACCAGTTGAACGTTGACGAACTGACCTGCCCAGAAGTGCATGTCATCGTTAACCATGGTCGCACGCAAACGCACAGTCCCCGTCGCCTGCTCAACAGCGTTATTCAAAAAAGTCACATCACCTTCAACGCCCTGCCCCGCATCACCGGGCAATTTCACATACGCCTTGAGGCTGTGTTCTGACATGTATTGACGGACCTGTGCAAGTTGCTGTTCATTGATGGTGAACTGGGCATAGATCAGACTGAGCTTCTGAATCGAGAGCATCGCGGTGTCGTTCTCACGAACAATGTTACCCACGTCAACCAAACGAGCGCCAGCACGTCCATCAATCGGTGATGTGATGGTGCAATAGTCCAACCGAATCCTGGCGGTGCGGACCGATGCCTGAGCTGCAGCTACCTGAGCCTTGGCAACCTTCACCGCGTTTTTCTTGGTGTCGTAATCCGTCTTGGAAACCGCGTTGGTTCCTGCGATGGTTTCGTAGCGTGCCAGTTCGATGTTGGCAAAATCAAGCGACGCTTCACTCTGAGCCAACTGCGCCTCAGCCGATGCCAACGCTGCTTCAAACGGGATGCGATCGAGTTTAAAAAGTGTCTGCCCTTTGCGGATCACTGCACCGTCTTCAAAGCACTTCTCGACTACCTGCCCGGAGATACGCGGCATGATGGTGACGGCCTCAGTCGCAACGGCCTGACCAATACTGTTGATGTACAGCGGGACGTCCTGGGCCTTGGCATTGGCCACCATCACCACAGGGGCAGGCATCACAGCAGCCTGCGGTTGGACATCCTGCTTGGATTCAGGCTTACAACCGACCGAAACAAGGACCGCCCCCACCAGCATTATTGCCATTAATCCTTTTTGAAAAGTTGGTTGTACTAATTTTAGCTTTTCAGACGCGAGGTGTTGAGCATACTTCATGACGGGGCTCCATTATTAATAATTAATTTCAATTTATTATTAATAGCAGCCTGTGTCAAGGATTTGGGATCAAGATTTTTAAAATTTGGATTTAAATCCCCTTCACAGACGGTATCGACCGCAAACCTGCCGCAGACTCGGCCTGATGGGCAAGATTGTTTCCAGGTCGCGTGATCTCTTGGGTTAGGGATTGCTTGGACGAGTTGTTGGCGATCCGATTTCTGTCCCGTGTTATGCTGTAAGACGATGCAAAAAATGTTCCCGTTTCATCTTCGTGCGACACTCAAGCCCACGATCTCCCTGCCGCTTGCCTGCCGCTCCGTTGGACACTACAAGGTCTTCCCGGGCTGGCACAACCCGGGGATGCGCAAGGATTTTTGCGAGTTGTTCTGGGGGATCAAAGGCGAAGGCCAACTGCTTGTTGACAACCAGCCGGTCACGCTCAAACCCGATCACATTCTCGTGCTCTACTCCGGCGATCTACATCATGTCACCGCCAGGGACTATTGGGAATACCGATGGATGACCCTTGATGGCCAGATACCCGATCAGATTCTCCAGGCGTTCGGCTTTGACAATCAAACCATGTACACCGGCAAGTGTCCTGAAGAATTATTCACGCGACTCTCCAGTGAGATTCATGACATCAGCCCACACGGTCAGCGCATCGCAAGCACGACGGCTTACGAAATTCTCTCCATTGCCATCTCCACCGAATCAGACAGCCAAACCCAAAACAAAAAGTCTCCCAGCCATCAGCAAATGAAGCAGGCTTTAACGCTGATTAAAAAGCAGTATCACAATCCTGATCTGAACGTCACAGAGATCGCACGACAGATCAACATCCATCGCACGAATCTGAGCAAACTCTTCAAAAACAAAATGAAGATGACGCCCATCGAGTATCTGAGTCTGTATCGTGTGAGTCGCGCTATTCAACTCATCCAGGGGACCGATTTGAGTTTTGCGCAGATCGCAAACAAAACCGGCTTTGCCTGTCCCAACTATTTCACCAACGTGATCCGCAAGCGCACAGGTGAATCCCCAAGCACATTACGTCAACAGGCACGCGCAACGCAGACCACAGATTTATAGATCAATCCACATCTTTACAATTGATCCCAACAAACAGACGCCTAAGCTTTCCTTGTCACAGCCACGAGGACTGCAAGTATGTTGACTATGTCTTATCGATTCTTTTTCAAACTCACACTCTGCCTGGCATGGGTCATCGGCATGGGGTTAATCGGCATGCCAACTGTCAAGGCAGGTGTTCTTGATGATGCCACAGAAGTAAAGGTCATTCGTAAAGGCCAAACACTCAGATTCACATCAGCCAGGCAAGCCGTTGCCAAAGCCCAAAGTGGTGACGTGATTGAATTGGGTACAGGCACGCATGTTGGCCCACTGGTTTTGGACAAAGCCAATCTCACGCTGCAGGCTAAGCCCGGCGTGCTCGCACGCGTCAACGGCAACGACATCCGTTGGAAACCTCAATGGAAACGCGCACCGGAGTTTGGCGCAACGGCCTGGCAGAGCCCCATTGATTTTGAACCGGTTACGCTGAGTATCAATCAACGCGTGATGATCCATGCCACCGAATCACGGGGCGGACTCCTTGTCCACGACAACGGCGTCGGTCGCGGGGGACGTCTGCCACTGCATAGCGTCTTTACTTATCGCCAATCTCAACGTGATGTCATCGTCTCCTTTGCTACCGACATCAATCCCAACCAACAAACCATTGAAGCTGCAAAACAAGGCAATTGCGCCATCGACATCCGTGCGGACCACTGCGTTGTACGCAATCTCATTGCCAACGGCGGTCAAGCTGCCATCAGTCTGCAGGACACCCAAGGCAGTGTTGTGGAACAATGTCTGACATACGGTGCTGAGGCTGGCATTCGACTTTCCCACGGTGCCACCCAATGCAGGGTTGCCAATTGTGATGTCACCTGGAACCAGGATGCAATGAGCATCGACTGTGACACCAACAGCGGTCTGGCTGGCGATGATGTCTGGATTGCTCACAAGCGTTTTGGGACTTACGACAAATGGGGCATTCTCCTGGACTGTGCAGGCCTCGACAACGAAATCGTTGGCAATTATGTCTACGATGTCTGGAACGGTATTCAGAACGAACACGGCGTCAGCAAAGACGAAGTTGCTGAGCATTACCGCAACCACGTCTTCAAGGGCATCTCCAAATACAACATCGGCCTGAAGGTCCACCACAACCGTATTGATCTAACCATGGATGATGCACTGGAACCGGGCAACGAACTCAAGGACAACCACTGGTATAGCAACCTGGTCACACGGGCCCGTTGTGCAGCCAGACTCAAGACCATTGAGATGGGACCGTTCTACTTCTATGACAACATCCTCTCACAAAGCAGTGACGGTCTGCGACTGTACAAGTCCACGCCCAGGCAGGCGACGGTGTACATCTTCAACAATGTGATCGATCATCCGGATGGCATTATTTATCACAAGGTCAGCGACGTTGCCTGGGGGGAAAGTTGGCTGCGAAAAAATCTTAAACGTGGCACACCCGGTTTTGATCTATTCAACAACATCTTCGTCAGTGATAAACCCTTCACCAGCCAATCCAGCGATGGCGTCGCCCCGAACTTTACCAGTGATTTTAATCTCTATACTTCGCCACATTCTCCGGGTATGATTCTGCGTGGCTTTGACAAGCACAGTCTCTTTAACAGCCAACCCAATTTCGCAGACGCAGCCTATGGCAAGTTCGCCTTGACTTCTGACAGCGTTGGCCATGATCGCGCAACCAACATCAACAAACGCATCGATCATGCTGTGAACTGGCCTACCTCATTGCCCAAAAGTACAAGCATCGGCCTGCTGAATCTCTCACCGGACCTGCGGCCCAGTGGCCCGACCAGTGGCTTGTGGGATCAGGTCAAAAACGAATTGAATCTCGGCGAACGTGATATCAGTCATTACCGCCAACAACCCATGCGTTGGATCAATACCCGCAACCTGCAATACCGCATTATAGGCCAGACTGACAACCAACCCATCGTCATCGAACTTGCCAGTGGCAATCGTTCCAGAGATGCAAGCTTCACCGTTAACTTCACGGACGCCAACGGCAAGACAATCACCCATGTGCAAGGCCCAACCCAGCAAGGTGAAGCAGAAGCCACCGTCACCATCCCGCAAGGCACATCAATGCCGGTGACCGTGAAACTTCACGATCAGTCCGGCGCGGATTGGCGTGTAAATGTCATCGAAGGTGATGGGGCCGTACAAGTCGATGCCAGCGAAAAACTGGCACTACGCAAGTATGACGGCGGAGCTTATCGTTTTGTCTACCATGTCACCAGGCAGAATCAGAACCAACCTTTTTCACTTCATGCAAGCAAACGTTACCACGGTGACTTCGGTCTGGTGATGCATACACCGGATGGCAAGACACAACCAATCGACACCGGGCAAACCATCAACCCAAACGGGCAGACCGGTTCGTACCTTTTTGATCTGACATTCACAAAGAAAGCTGACATCCGACTTCAAGCAGCCGAGCCTTTCCTGGGTATTACCAATGAGCAACCGGGGGCAGACCTGAAAGTCCGTTGGGGTAAACCTGCTTTTTAATCAGGAGTATTGAACATGAAATCGATGCCTGTCCTATTCATCTTTTGCCTTTGTTCCAGCGTGTTTGCTCAGTCGGAATTTGAACCGTTGAACCTGCTGCTCAATCCTGGCTTTGAACAGAATGATGAAGGCAAGATTGCAAACTGGACACGTTACGACCAGAACCAATCCTTGGCGCACGTCACTGAAGATTTACCCAAAGGATGTCAATCTGCTTTGAAGTTGACAATTGATTCGGAAGGATCAAAGCAAGGCGCGTTGTCTCAGAAGCTTCGTGGTCTGCCACAAAACAAGACACTTCAACTCAGCGCCCAGATCAAAGGCACACGCCAACGCATCGCATACCTGCAGGTCAAACTCAAGGCATCGGGCAAAGAGATCAAACGCCTGAAAACCCGCGAATGCACCACGGATTGGGAAACCGTTGAGTTAACAATTCCCACTGCCAATGCAGACGAACTGTCCGTGCAACTGCGATTCAGCCAGGATGACAAAGCACAGGGACAAAGTATCTGGCTCGCGGATCTGAAACTCATTGACGTCACAGAATAATGAACCTGAAACACAAGAGGAATCCTGCCATGAAAACGCACACCATCCCATCCTCAACAAGGCGTTCTGCCTTTACACTCATCGAACTGTTGGTTGTGATTTCCATCGTGTCACTGCTGATCAGCATCCTGCTCCCGGCATTGGCAGCGGCCAGAGAGTCGGGACACAACGCCATGTGCATGAGCAATCTCAAGCAAATGGGGGCGGCCTTGCATATCTATTTTTCCGACAACAAGGAAGCGTTCCCCAATGCCCCGGTTCATGTTCGACTGGCCAATACGATTTATAGTCCACAACCCAAAAGTTACGACAAGCCAACGCTGTTTAAATGTCCCAAAGCCACTGACGAGGAACGCTCGCTTTATGGCATTCAAATTTACGACAACAAGTCGACCTACCCTGGCAAGAAGTTCGTCTTCATTAACTCCTACTCGCTTAACGAACAGACCTATCGTGACGGTGTCGTTCGCTTCAGCCAGGTCAAACGCATCTCAGACATCGTCTATGCCTATGACGGGCGGGGCACCTTCCGCGCGAAAGACAGTGACATCATTGATCATTTGCTGATCCGACACTTCCAGGACACCAGCATCAACATGATGTTCATTGACGGCCATGTCTCTGCAAGCTCCAACTATCCGTACTTTCAGGCTGGCCAGGCCAAGGACTGGGATTAACCCAACGACATAAACACCATTTGTTATTAAGGACGCATTATGATCACAAGCCCCAACCCGTTGAAAGTTGTATTACTCGGTGCTGGGATGGCTGGCGAAAACCTGGCCAAGGAAATACGACAATTACCCAATGTCCAGCTTGTCGGTGTTTACGATCCCAATCTCAAAGCAGCCTCTCATTTAGCTGACATCCATAGCGCCAAGTTTCATGCAGACTTTGACACACTCGTCAAACAAACCCGACCGGACATCGCAGCGATCACCTCATCAAACGATGCGCATCCGGTCAATGTCCGCCAGTCCATCGAAGCAGGAATCGAAAATGTGTTCTGCGAAAAACCGCTCGCACTGCAGATGCAAGACGCTCAGCAGATGGTCGATCTGGCAGAGCAAAACCAGGTTCGAACCAGCATGGGCTTTGCAGGTATTCACGTTGGCTATGCCAAAGTCATCGACCTGATTCACTCTGGTGAGTTAGGACGCATCATCAATTTCTATGTACACACCTACCGTGGCTATGGCTTCTGGGAACAGGAACGCATCAACGCGCGAGGCATGATCAGCCGCCATAGCGCAGTTAAATTCCCTGCACAGTCCGGCGGTTGGGCGATCCATCATGCCTGCCATCTGGTCTATGTCATGACACGCATGGCCGGCAACATCCAATCCGTTCTGGGGCACCTGGGTACGTCACACCCCAACTGCCCCAGCGAAGAGGTGGTTCATGCGACACTAAACTTTGCCAACGGCGCTGTGGGCACCATGACCGACTCCATCGGCTCTTTCCGCGGTATCCGTTGCGGTGTCATCGGGACGCGTGGCACATTATTGATGTCCGACGACTACACCAAACACGATGATGATCGCATTGAGCTGCGCGTCCGCTACGAAGGTGAGTCCAACGACTTGGTCAAGCAATTGAGCTACGACAAGCAGGCCATTTCGCGGTTCTGTGAATTCGTTGATGCCATTGTGCACAACGCGCCGTCACCGATCACGTTTCGTCAAGGCATGGAGAACCTGCGCATCTGCCAGGCGATTCAACAATCAGGCATGCGCAATGAACTGATCCACCTTGATCCTGCGACAGTGGATATGGCTCGTGTATGACATACATGAATAAGTGAATGAACCTGTTCATTGATCAACGCGTGATATTACTTCAACTGATATACACGGACTTCAAGCGGCTTGAAGGTATCCTGCCATGACTTGGCGTTGGCGGGATCAATGATCTTGGATGTTGAGAGTTCCTGTATCTGCTTGATGGGTTTCTCACAGGTAAAACGCACTGTCTGAGGTTGGTCAGACGTACAGACAACAAAGGCATAGGTCGCACCTTGCCATTGGGTCACACGGATGGAGAATGCCTGCGCATCATCTGCCTGCAAGGTGATGAACGGTGCGGATTCAACACTGAGAATCGCAGGCGCATGTTGCTGCACTTCTTCAAGAACCTTACAAACCTGCGGCCAATAGGTTTCAAAATCCACATCAGGATTGCGCTGTATGTCATAAAGCGAGTAAAGCAGAATACCGTTTGCACCGTTGGTCAAACACTGCCAAACCATATTGCGCAGTTGAGCTTCCGTCGGAGTCTTGCCGGTTTGGTGCTCGGTTTGTGTGCGATAGTTCTGCCAGTTGAATGCCTGTACGACTTGCCAGACGCTGCGGGTGTGATATGTGAGTTCAACGGTTTTCTGCGTCCACTGTTTGACCAACTCAATGGGCTTGTGTGGCAAGGGATAGGGATCTGAACCCAACACATCCGCGGTATGCAGATAACGATCAATCTGATGCGGGCGCATGAGAACCGTTAACGCTGGGTGCGCCGGATCATCTTCAAGAACCCATTGGTAATGTGCTTTGAAACGATCCATGTACGACAACGGCAACTCATCATTGAGATACCATGCAAGCAATGCAGGATGATCACGCAAGGATCGAACCAACGGTCGCATGAGCTTCGCTTCGTCATCCACCGTCTTGAGATTCCTGGGCGTCCACTTATGACCGAGATAATAATCCTTGACTGAGGCAATGAGTTTGAGGTTGTGGGCATCCAATCGATCAAGCAATTCGATTGAAGGTGTGCCGTATGCGAGCATGCAGTTGACGGGGCTTTGTTCAAGCAACTTCAAATCTGCATCAGACACACGCACATTGTCATATACACCGATCGGTAAGACCGGTTTACCATCGACAAGCAATCGCTGATGCTCATCAATCCTGATACGCGGCATGGCAGCAGAATCGATGACATGAATGCGATGCTGCATCTGAGCGAGTTGCTCACTATCTGCATCAAGCAGATTCAGATGCAAAGTGTAGTCGGATTTATTCAAATCACCAACGGGCATCACGATGTCATTGAGCCCTGTTTTGACAGTGTTTTTCTGCATTATGACAACTTGACCATCAGCGTTAACCAACTGACATTGTAACTGTGCATGGGCGGGTAAATGCTCCGCCAGATTCACGCGCAAGACAATATCACGGGCTCGACTTTCAACCATCAAACCGCGATAGGACGGATAGCGCAACATACTTTGCATCAACTGACTTTTAACCTGAATCAGTAAAGTGTCATCAAACCATGCTGTACCCGTTGCACCCCGTCGGGCATAACAAATCACATGAGCTCGCGTCACGCCTTCTGGCAAAACAAAGCTATCGGTTTTGACAAGCGTCCAATCTGTTGTGCCGGCGATGCCCTTGGGATACATGCCACTGTGAAATTGATCACCTGTATAAAACTCCACCGCAATGGTTGCGTTGCCGTCTTTGACATCCTGCGTCTTGACCCATGCCTGGAAGATGTATTCGCTGGCCGGATCAAGCTCAATGTCCTGCTGACAATGCAGGTATCGCGCCGGATCATCGTTGTCCCAACGCACGGATGCCTTGCCAGTGTGTGCAACGGTGTGATCCAGTTGATAGACACCGCTATGGGCTTTCCAATCCGGGGATAGTGTTGATGATTCAAAGCCGGGATTATTGATGGTTTGTGCCTGAGAAAGCGAGGTAACCATGAACAACAAACTCATATAACAAACAATGTTTTGCGGCGAAAACTTCATGTCATGATCCTTGATTAAGCAAACTGGTTTTGAATCTGCTGCTCCAACAAAGCAAGTTGATTCTTGACGCTTTGATCCCAAGTCCGCGCGTAGGCAACGGCTTGAGAAGCGACTACGAGCCCATCGAGTAATGATGGTAGTTGTTCGGTCAATACCGAAACGCGCTTTGCCCAGGGATGCAGGTGGTCCATTAAAAACGAGACAAATCCCGGATCGTTTAAGGCAGGTTCGATCTGTCCTGCTGCCAGATGCTCCATCATTTGGCGCGAGCGTTCCCAGAAGAGATTCCGTGCATCACTGAGTTGATGCAGATGTTCGCGCAACGTTTTACAACGCTGGATTTGGTTGCATTGATCCAGTAAATCCCAAGCAGCTTTTTCGGTAACAGGTTCACCGTAATGAAAACACAATGCGGTCATGGCCAACTCAAGCAGGCAGGCATCAAGCGGTTCGACCTGACATCGACTGTGTGCATAGCGCGACCAACCGGTGGTAATGACGCCTTGTAACGCATAGTCCAACGTTGCCTGCACCCAGCCCTGGTGGTTATCCAATCTTGCTTGTGTCAATGGTAAATCACAGGATGGACCGTCCGCGCCTTTGAAGCAGCCCCCGCCCCAGATGGTCACGCCGGCATCAGCAAAGGCGCGGAGGATGTGTGGTTTGTGATGATGCAGTTCCTGTTCGGGTTTCCCACGATATCCCCAGATGACAATGTCAGCCTGCTTGCCGATGTGCTTCAATGACTCCGTGGGCCAATCACGCATCATGTCATGCCAAAGCATTGGGCGAATATTGTGTTGAGCCAGTTGATCAAAGAGCGGTTGATAATGTTTGAGATACAAACTGGCTGAGCCGAATTCGTCCACATATGCACGTGTTTTCTGATGCTTCGCCCAGCCCCATGCTTCATCACCGCCAAGATGAAGGTATGAAACATCACCCAGAAGGGATAGTTGATCGTCAATCATTTTCTGGACCAGTTGCTGTGCACCATCTGCTAACGGGTTTAGGCAGTCCACGCTATTGGGTATCTCACGCAGTGATTCATAGCCCGGAAGCTTGAGCACAAACTCCATATGCCCCAACGTTGGAATGAGTGGAATAAACTGCATGCCCAACTCGAAACACCGATCTCGAAATTGGCGGACTTGCTGCGGCGTGTATGCATCAGAATGTGACAAACGTTCATCAAAGGACCACGGGAACATGTCCTCCCATTCCACCAGCAGGACATTGAAGCGCATCTGATCAAACACATCGGCCAACTGCATCAATCGATCAAACGTCGGAGCCAAACCTTTGAGATCAAGATGCACCCCACGCATGGGGATCACGGGCGTTTGATCACCAAAGACAGGTGATGATGATGTGACGGGATCGGCTAAGCGCATGAGCATTCCTTCACTGATTATGAATGTTTGACCGGCCCGGTGGATTGGCGACAAATGATGTGACACGTCGCCTGCAAATGTTCCTCGGCAGATCGTTCGCGTCCCACCAAGACCTCATCGAGCATATCCAATGCCTGATGCACTGCCTGCACACGAGGCACCTGTAATGAGGTGGCGGGTGGGTCAATGGTTTGTGCGATGCGTTTGTTGTCCGTCCCAAGCACGCTGATATCCTTGCCGACGACAAGCTGAGATTCGCAAGCCGCCTGATACAGTGCTGGCAAATGCTGATCCGCACAGATCACCGCAGTGGGTCTTGGGTTGATCGCAAGCAAAGCGCGTGCTGCTTGAATTTGTGATGCTTCAAAAAAGCCTGCAAAACGCACGTAACCACGATGAAGCTCCACGCCCGACTCCATGGCCTGCCGGTAGAACGCCTCACGACGCAACAGCAAGTCGCGGTGCGGTCGATGGTCTTCGACATTATGCAGATAGGCAATCCGCCGATGCCCCAGTTCAATGAGAAACGATAGTTGTTCATCAATGACCTGATCTGCATTGGTGCAAATCGCATTGGTCGGGATGTGAAACCCCATGGGGTAAAGATTGATCACCGAGAGATAAGCATGCGTCAAATCACGCAACATTGACATATCCGAAAGTCCCACCGTCAGGCAGGCCCGAGAGTCTGGATCATTACACAAATCTTCAACCATCTGCACTTCGTGATCTGCATCCAGTTGGGCATGAAAATGAAGTTCATACCCACGCTCCAAAGCCACCTGCTTGATCGCTGTAATCAACTCACCATGAAAACTGTTATCCAATGGTGTTTGGTCAATGAGCATCTCATACAGTTCATGGCTGACATTAAAATAGATCACATCCAGTCGCTTGACCTTTGGAACGGCCTTTTCAGAAGTCGGCCGAAACAGGCCACTCTTGGGTCGCGCATCTACGAGTTTTAATTTTTCATACTGTCGGATCACACGCGTCACCGTCTGTGGCCCGACCTTGCATTGCTCCATTAACTGACGAACCGAAGGCAGCGCACCACCGGCCGGCAAACGACGCAGACAGCGTTCGAGGTATCGAGCAACCAAGTGATCAGTGGAAGGTTTTGCCATACTTGAAGTCTACTCAAAAAAAATGAACCAAAGTCATTGACTCGTCGACGTCTGTTATTATAATTAAAATAAAATAACAGTCAAGCACGGCAAATAAATGTTATTCTTAATTTGAATTGGAAAGCTCAATCAAATGAAGTACACCAATCCCAAAGCTTTCACGCTCATTGAATTGCTGGTCGTCATCTCGATCATCGCGTTGCTGATCTCGATTCTGTTACCTGCCCTGGGCGCGGCTCGCAAGGCAGCACGGGCCACGGTCTGTTTGACCAACGTGCGCGCGGCAGGTCAGATGGATCATATTTATGCCAGTGACTACAACGGCTATATGCAGACGCCCGAAAGCTTTTCAGCGTTGGGTTCCTCTGCCACACCGACACGCTGGTATCAGACGCGGCCACCCCAGATCACCAGCGAATCACCGTTGGTTCTTGCAGGTAACACTTACAAAAATGCACTCCGTGCTTTGTATCCGTATGGCTTACTTAAGCTCAATCCCGCCAGTTTCTGCCCGGATATGGATTTTGGTGTCCCGCTTTCTGAAGATGTGATCAAAGGCATCATCGACTACAAAGGCCGCTTTGCCTACTGCTACCGTCTGTCCACCACGGGCTACTACAACACGGGCAATGCCACTGTCGACGGATCAATGCTGCGACTGGAAAACATGACCTCCGCCCGTTGGCAGCGCTTTGACGCCCGCATCGATCCCAATCCGTTTACCACTGGCGACGAAGTGCTCACAGGAACGCGGAACGCCAGCGCGGTCGCCTACAATCTTTACGTCAATCCCCAGGACACACTCAACCTCCGTCATGCCGCCCTCCCGACATTTTATTTCGATGGTTCAGGCAAAATGATGGGAAAAGGTGAGTATCTGGATCGTACGGAGCAACTGCCTTAATCGACCACTAAACCACGGTTTAACACACCCAAAAAAATCAGCTCAAACCCACCGACCGCTTCCATCAGACGAAGCGGTCTTTTACTTGAGATAACCGTTTTACATCTTGGTTTTTAGAAGGTCGGTGTTACACTAAGGATTGACAAAATTGGAAAATCAGCAGGAAAAAACGCCCATGGAACGCAACAACCCCAAGGAGTTGAATGGCGATATCTTGGCGGTCGCTGATGTGCCAGACATGCTGGGCATGGTGATTACCGACGCCGTCAAGCAACAAGCCACTGACATTCACATCGATCCACATGGTGAAAAAATCCGGATCCGAATTCGTGTCGATGGTGTCATTCACAGCCACGACATCCTCAGTTGGGAACAGGGTCGGCGGTTGATCAATCAGATCAAGAGCACAGCCAAACTCGACATTGATGCCGCCTACAACACCAAGGAAGGTCACTTCCGCTGGGGTGGGTATCATCACAACGGTCAAACGAAAATCCGTGATATCCGTGTAACCTTGATGCCCACCTCGCCACGCGGTGAGTCGGCACATCTGCGCATGCTCATGCGCCCGGAAGAGTGGATGACCATCGACCAACTGGGGCTCTCAACAGAACACCAGAAGCAAATCCACGAACTCGTCGAAGACCCACGTGGCCTGGTGCTCGTGGCTGGTCCCACCGGTGCAGGCAAGACCACTACGCTCTACGCCACCGCCGGACTTGAAGGCTTGGCCGAACTGGTCACCGTCTCCATCGAAGACCCCGTGGAGTATGACCTGGAGTTTGTCCGCCAGGTTCAGGTCGATGAACATCATGGTCTGACGATGGCCCAAGGCCTCAAAAGTTTGTTACGCATGGATGCAGATTCGATTCTCATTGGTGAAATCCGTGATGCGGAGTCGGCCCAAATTGCTGCCCATGCAGGTTTGGCCGGGCGACTGGTCTTAAGCACCATTCACGCGCGCGATGCTGCGGCCGCCATCGAAGCGATGCATTTTCTGGGGGTCCCGGATTACGTTCTCGGTTCGTCGTTACGCATGGTGATCTCACAGAACCTTGTCCGTCGACTGTGTGGCACGTGTTGTCGGGAAGTCCCGCCGTATCAAGCCATGCGCGCTTTGTTTGAACACTACCAAATCAAGGTTCCACCGATTGTCTGCCAGGCGGTGGGTTGTGATGCGTGTTACGACCGTGGGTATCGGCATCGGACCGGTGTGTTCGAAGTCGTACCGATTGATGATGGCATGGGGCAATGGCTCATAAACGGCCCACGCCGCCACGCCATCCGTCAACACCTGATGGATCAAGGCATGCAACCGCTGGCAGTCGATGCATTGAACAAGGTCGCCAAAGGCACGGTGAGTATGGATGAAGTCAAACGACTCATCGGCATGTCCCTGGCCATGAACAACCATGACCATCAGAATGTGAACAGCCAATCCGAAAAACAGGTCGACCTGCATCATCACAGCCGGACTTTAGCGGTGAGTAAGCACTAAGCTTTTGATCACACAAACCGATCGCATGACGCGGAGACATTCGCTGTAAACCTGCATTGCTATCTCAATCACAGCAGATATCTGTTGCTGCGCATATCAATGTCGGATCAACACCAAGTCACCCAAAGCCGTGTCGCTCCCGCGGCACGTGTTGCCTTGAAATCCTGACTGCGTACATTCACAACATTACTGACTCATCCCTTGAATGACGGCATCCGGATTACAAATTCCTCGATCCATCCCCCTCAGCACATTCTCATTCCAAATGAGGGAATCTGTAAACTTGCTCGCGTTTGATGGTTGACCTGTTCATGACCAGAGTTATCATGAATGCCAAATCAGAGAAAATAATTTCTCAATTTGAATGGATCATCTGAGCCAACGCTCAAGTTTTCAAGTGAATCGTCCACGACCATCAGGAGTTGGAACATGAAAATCGTCGACATGCGGGTCCGTACCGTCGCTATCCCGTTGACCTGTCAATTGCGTCATAACACCGGCGTGCATCCAGGCTATTTCCTGCGTACCGTCCTGGAATTGATCACCGACGAAGGCATTGTCGGCCTGGGTGAAGTCGGTGGCGGCGACCAGCGTGCAGCGTTAACCAAACTCAAGCCCCGCATCATCGGCTTGGACCCCTTCCATCTGGAAGTCATCAAGCTCAAGGTCCTGCGATCCATCTACTATCTGTCCAACTCCCGCCTGTATGGCGCGATTGAAATGGCATGCCTGGACATCCAGGGCAAAGTACTCGGTCGCCCTGTCTCCGACCTGCTCGGTGGTGCGGTGTACGACAAGATCCCGATGATCGCGTACCTGTTCTGGCGATATGACCGTGCTTCCGATGGCAAGGATGACACCTGCGCTGAAGATCAGGCAGCATGGTGTCGTGAACTGCACGAAACCCTCGGCGTCAAAAGCATGAAACTCAAAGCGGGTGTCATGGCACCAGAAGAAGAAGCACGTGTCCTTGAACTCATCCGCAAAGATTTGGGTGATGACTTTGGCATGCGTATCGACCCCAACGGTGTCTGGAGTGTGCCGACTGCTGTGAAGATTGGTAAACGCCTTGAACCGCTGGCCATCGAATATTTCGAAGACCCAAGCTGGGGACTCAACGGCAACGCTGCAGTCCGCGAGCAAATCCGCATCCCCATCGCAACCAACATGTATCCCAACCGATTCGACGACCTTGCCCCGGCCATCAAGATGGGCAGCATCGACATCGTCCTCACCGATATCCACTACTGGGAAGGTCCCAAGGGTGTCAAAGATTTGGCAGCGATCTGTCAGACCTTCAACCTCGGCGTCGCCATGCACTCCGGTGCCGAGTTCGGCATTGAGCTCGCTGCCATGCTGCACACCGCATCCGCCATCCCGCAGATGACCTTCGCAGGCGATGCCCACTATCACTACCTGGCTGACGACATCATCGTTGGTGGCTTGATGAAGTACGAAGACGGCTGCATCAAAGTCCCAACCGGCCCGGGTCTTGGTGTGGAACTCGACGAAGACGAGATGGCAAAATACGAACGCTACTTCGAGGAAAAAGGCGACTACTACGCCCGCTTCCATCAAGACCCCAAACGCCCCGACTGGTTCCCCATCGTCGGCGGTCAGTAAGTTCAACACGAAAAACAAATCACCAATGCAAAACAAGCTCGGACTGCCGGGCTTGTTTTTTTTATGGTTTGATATTCAATGGCAGATTACGAATCAATGACTGGAAACGAACTGCGATTCACTCACCTGCACGGTATTCGCAGAGTTCGAGAATGTTGCCTTCAGGGTCTTTGAAATAGACCAGACGTTTGCGAACATCGCCAGCATATTGCACTTGGCCTGAGGGGACGGTCATGACATCGCTGCCAAACTCCACGCCCCGTGATGCAAGACGTTCGACAATCACCTCAATGTCCTGCACTGCAAAGGCCATGTGTCGAATGCCCACCGCGTTGGGTTGGTCCTGGCCCCCCGGCTCAATGCTTTGTGGATTTTGATAGTCGATCAGTTCAATGCGCGGGCCGCTGCCATCGCCGACCTGCAGGTAGATCACGCGCGCTTTAACGCCCTCAAGTCCGACGACCTGATCGATCCACTTGCCGGAGATCACCACGTCTTTGGTGACGCGCATCCCAAGGCACTGGGTATAGAACATGATCATGGGGTCAATCTGGCGGACGACAATGTTGATGTGATCAATGGCTTTGAGCATGTTGCTTGACCAACTCCTCAATCTTTTTCCGGTTGGAGACAATCATTTCAAGCTGTTCAGGCCAACACAAACTCGGCAGCTCATCAATCGCAAACCAGACCGATGGTGCGTGACGCGGGTCGGTGGGTTTGGATTCGATTTGCTCGGTGTAGAACAGGAAATAATGCTGCGTGACCCATTTGGTTTTAGCACCATTGAGGCGCGATTTCACATCCAGGTCAGCCAGCCATGTGAGTTGATCAAAGCCGGCTTCTTCGTGAATCTCGCGCTGGGCTGCTTCACGGATGGATTCGCCCGGATCAACGCCCCCTTTGGGTAAGACGAAGTCGGTGTAGCCATCCTGTTGTCCCAGGGCGATGAGCACCTTGTCATCTTCCAGGCGAGCGACAATGCCCCCTGCTGCAAGTCGATCGGGCACACCTTCGGGACGAACATACCAACTTGAATCAATCACGCTTGGACGACCTTCCTGAGTTTGTCTTCGGTTTCGGGGCTGCCCAATTCCGATTTACCAAAGCCCTTGATCGCTCCGACATTCACAGCCTGATCCTGGGACTCTGCAAAGTTGGAGATGAGCATCATCTTCGGAGCAGTAGACTCCTGGGCCATCTTGCCAATGAGTTCAATGCCACCTTCGACATCAAACATGCCATCGAGCACACGGTTGACCAATAGCAGGGTTTTGTCATCAGCTTTGGCAGCCAGATCCGATTGATCATTGGTTGCGTTGACGGCGACATCCGGGAACAGCTGCTGCATCTTGGACTTGAGCATAAAGGTATCGGGGACACAGTGTCCAACGAGTAAAATTTGTTCGAGCATCATGCACCTCCATCAGGCGGTTAATCAAGGTGTGTTATTAGCAACACGTGACATTGTAACGAGTGTTTGAGGTGCCGTTTTTATTCCCAATGTTGATAAGGCGCACCGCATATGCGTCGATTCACATGCATCATTGATGCATCAACCCGATGGGTCGCATTGACTGTGCGTGAATGATGTGACTGGTGAAATCAGCTGTTGACCCAACGCTTAAAGACGGTGAGCATGGCCTGCTGCATTTTTTTCTCTTCGACGAGTTTTTCCTGGAAGAGTTTGACATCGCGCATGGTGACAACTTTGAACACCTTGCCCGTGGTCGCGCGGAAGGTGTGGACTTTCAGATCACCCTTCTGGATCGCCCTGGCAATGCGTGTGGGTTCAGACTTGGTGAGTTTGGGGAGCATCTCCACGGGGACCGGATCACCGAGCTTCTTAAACCAGTTGTACAGTGACATTTTGTTCTTGATATCGAGTTTACGATCTGCCATGCTCAGACTCACTTGCGTGTTGATCCGTGGGTAAGTTTTGTTATCTGCCAGCAGGTGAATGAACACGGTATGTTCATGCTTTGCCCAGATGATCATTGGGGCAATAACCAATCGCCCTGTGTTTACCATCGGCTATTGACGGTGTTTTTGTTTGATCGTTGCGAAATCGGGATTGCCTTATTGCTTATTGATGCTATTTTAGCACCATTATAGCCCATTCCACGGAGAGGTTCATGTCCACGACGCCCCCGAACATGTTTGTCATCATGGTTGACCAGATGCAGGCCCAGTTGCTGGATCAAGCAATTGACGCATGCCCGGTATCGCTACCGAATCTGCGCAAGCTTGCCAGCACATCGACGCAGTTAACCAAGGCCTACTGCCCTGCACCTATCTGTACGCCCACGCGCGCCAGCTTCCAACTGGGTGTCCCGATCTGGCAACATGGTGTGCTGGGTAACGACCGCAATATGACAGCCGACATGCCCACGCTCCCCGAGCGTCTGATCAAGCATGGCTACAACACCAGCTACGTCGGCAAGTGGCATCTGGATGTCACCAACCCGCGTGGCTGGCAACATCACAGTCTGGGCAATCGCAACAACGGGCACGACCATGGCTACTTTGTCATGGCAGGTATCAACGCGCCGCATCAAGGCTGTGCAGACTATGCTGACGAAGACCATCTCGATGGTACCGTCTACACCGAATCACTCAGTGAACTACACCGACTGCAATCGCAAAACCAACCCTGGGCATTGATGACAAGCTTCTACGGCCCGCATGCTCCGTACTACATCCCCAAGCGCTGGTATGACCTGATTGATCCTGAGTCGATCGACTTGCCCGAAGACTTTGATACACCCTTTGAAAACAAACCTGCCATCCAATCGGACTTCCGATGTCGCGCGTGGGGCCAGACATGGCGCAAAGACAAGTGGCAGAGAATCCGTGCAGCCTACTGGGGCTACACCGCCATGCTCGATGACTTTGTCGGCAAGCTCATCGCAAAAGTCGATCTCGGTGATACAGTCATCGTCTTCCTCTCGGATCATGGCGAAATGAATGGCCATCACAAAATGATTTACAAGGGACCGATGATGTACGAGCAACTCGTACACGTCCCTGCCATCCTCCATTTACCCGGTCAAACGCAGGCCAAAACAGACGATCGACTTTGGCAGACGCAGGACATCACTGCTGCGTTACTCAAACTTGCAGGGGATCACGAACATGCCGCGACACTGCCCACGCGTGACTTATTGGATGATACCGAAACAGGCCGCGATGTTGTGAGCAGCGAGTTCCACGAAGCCAACTGGGTCAAACCGGTCGTTGAGCAGCGTGTGGCCATGCTGCGTGACAAGCAGTACAAGTACGTCTTCACCGAAGCACAGCAATGCGAGTTGTATGATATGGAAGCAGCGTTACCCGAGGTGGAAAATCTGGCGGTCAAGCCAGCATTTCAAGAACGTGTCAATGCGATGCATGCCCAATTATGCGAGTTGATCCCATGGGTGAAAGATGCTGTAAAACAAGGGTAATTTTCAATCAAAGCCGTGACGCTCCCAAGTCACGGGGCGTATGAGTAACACGGGTGAGAAACGAAAGGCAACCCGTGCCGCAGGAGTGGCACGGCTTTGGCTTGATGCAACTATGTGATTACTTTTTCTTTACGTCTTTCTGCTTGCAGTCATCAGCCAACTGACAATTTCCACAGTCAGGCTTGCGAGCGTTGCACACACCACGACCATGTGAGATAAGCAGGTGAGACAGCATCGTCCAATTCTCCTGCTCAAACAGTGGCATCAGATCTTTCTCGATCTTTACAGCATCTTTGGTGTCCCGAGCATTACGCAATAAACCCATCCGCCAGGCCAATCGCCCGACATGCGTATCGACAACCACCCCGACATTAATCCCAAAGGCATTGCCCAACACCACGTTGGCTGTCTTGCGTGCGACCCCCGGCAATGAGAGTAAATCATCCATGTTTTGAGGGACTTTCCCATCAAAGGTCTCAACGATGCGCGTTGCAGCACCAAGAATATTCTTCGCCTTATTGCGGTAAAAACCCGTTGTCCGAATCAACTCTTCAAGCTGCCCCTGCGTTGCCTTGGCCATCTTCTGCGGCGTTGGATACCTTTTGAATAATGCAGGCGTCACCATGTTCACGCGCTCGTCCGTGCATTGGGCAGAGAGGATCGTTGCGACCAACAACTCAAACGCATTACGGTGATTCAAAGCACAATGCGCATCGGGATACAACTGCTCAAGCTTGGTATAAATTCTCTGAGCGCGCTCTTTGATAGCCTTGGTCGGTTTACGATCAGCCATGGGTGTGATGTCCTGCGGTCGGGTGTTCGGAAATAGGTTTGCGATCTGATGGGTGATGAGCGCAGCAGCCTTCAACATAGGTTTCGCCACACTCCCAAATTTCTCGCTTCCAGATCGGCAATTCATGTTTAAGTCGATCAATCAATGCCTTGCAGGCAACGAACGATTCACTGCGATGTGGCGTTGCAACCTGGATCACCACACTGCCCTGCCCGGGTCCGACATCGCCTTTGCTATGGATCATGTGGACCGCGCGAGCATCGTATTGCTGAGCAATCTCTTCACACATCACCTGCATGAGTTTGATGGCCATGGGTTCATAGACTTCGTAACTCAGGTGAAGAAGCTTGCCATATTCGTCATGCACTTCATCGCGCGTGCGTCCGACGAAGATGCACTCCGCCCCGCAATCTCCGGGCCAGTTCATGGTGTCGATCGACACCGGACCATCACATATTGCTACATGAATCTGTGCTTGCATAGTGAGTATTGTAATGCAAAATCGGCAACGCGATTGAAGACCTTCAAGCCAAAGTTTCAGGCCTTGGCTTGCGACTGATCCAAATCGCAGCAGCAATCATCACAATCGCAATCACCACCACGTGAATCGGCATGTGGTTGGATTCACTGCTCGGATCAATCCCCAACAGCTTGATGAAATCGGGGTATTGGGCGCGGATGACTGCAAAGCCGTTATTCATGAAATGTGCCAACACACCAGGCCAGATACTGCGACTCTGCCAACAGAGATACGCCAGGAACAGGCCCAGGACGAATGTGATCGCAAGCCGGTAGACCAGAAAATGGAACATGGAAAACGCAGCAGCGGTGACGAGTAATGCAAGCCAACGTTTGCCGTTGGTTCGCAGTGAACTCAAAAGCATGCCACGGAAACACATCTCCTCGACCACAGCAGGAACCACCGCCATCACCAGCAGCAACCACCACAACGGTTGCTCTTTCATCAGGGCTTCCATCGGAGCCTGCTGCTTAATCAAGGCTTCGGGGATCGGCAGGACATACTCCTGAAACGCAATCACTTCCGCCCCGATCACCCACATCGTCAAGCCAAGCAGTAAACCACTCAGCCAATATCGGGGTGGTGCTTTTTCCAACGCCAATGTCGGTTTGAGTTCACGTTTGAAATACCAGAGCATCAACGCGGGCAGGATCGCAAAGAACACCGGCATGAGTACCGCGGTGTAACGCAGTACATTGACAAAGTCATGCGCAAAGTGTCGCTGAAGCAAATTCTGCACATAGAACCAAACCGGAAACAAAATGGCAACATACAGGCAAGCCAACCCTGCTGACGGGTATTTTCCCGCCCGGATCATGCGACGGGAGAGTAAACTCTTGATCGAAGCATTGTCAGAGAACATGACGGCTTCACGGCCGAACATCTGCGTTGCCAAAGCGACCGCCCCGCCGGCATAGAGACTTGTCGACAGCAGGACCATCATGATCTGGAAGCCGGCCAACTGCGTGCCGGAGAGTAAATCGCGGACGAGTAAGACCATGTTGCCCACCGGTAAAACCAGCATCGGACCCTGCAGTTGCGTGCCGGGGAGATTGGCGATCATGCCGGGCATCAGTGTCGCAAGGATCACCGGTGTGATGTAGTTCTGAGCTTCCTTGAAACTCCGGGCAAAGCCGCATACCGCAAGCAGAATTGCAGAGGTCAACACCGCAAAAGGGACCAATGCAATGAGCACAATCGGGATTGCTGATAGCGGTAAGTCACCGGCATTCTGATCCATCGCGCCCAGCATGTCCGTCAGACCACCAAAGTAAACCGTCGCTGCGACACTGCCCAGGTTGAGCATCGCCCCCATGAGCGCGATGGTCACCACGGTGAGAAACTTGCCTGCAACCAACTCGCCGGCTGGGACCGGGCAAACCAATAACGTCTCCAACGTGCCACGCTCGCGCTCGCCTGCGGTCAGATCAATCGCGGGATAAATCGCACTGGTCAACGTGATCAACACCAACAGCAACGGCAAAATTAAACCGAGCAACGAGCCGGACGTCGTGAGGTTGGTCTGTTTGAAAAAAAACGGGTCGATGACATCACGTTTGACTTCCAACGATTCCAATCGCTGATTGATACGTGATTGACCGATACGGGTTAATGCATTCTCGAACCGGTTGGCAGCAAGGCGCGATCGAATCTGATCCGGCTGAACGAATATCTCAAACGTGAACTGTTCATGTAACGGATCATTGGGATTCGCGACTTTGAGTATCTCAACGCCACAACCGACCTGATGGGTTTGGACGGCTTCTTTGAGATCATTAACGATTCTGAATTGCACACTGCTGATCAAAGGTGTGAAGTCTTTGGTCGGCTTGCCGTCATCATCCTTTGGTGTTGGCTCGTTGGCTAACAGCTTGAGAATCGTGTTCTGATCATCACGGCTGGTGACGCCGAGCGTGATTTGCTCGACTGCGACTTTGCCCGTTTGAACCGATGCAGCCTGCACGGAGAACAACATGAGCATCGGGTAGAGCACCACGGGGACGATGATCGTTGCAATGACCGTTCGTCGATCCCGCAGCAGGTCCACGAGTTCCTTGAAGTAAATCGTCTTGATGCGTGTGAGATTCATACGATGTGCACCGGCTCCTCGTGAATAAGCTTGAGGAAGATGTCACTGAGTCGCTGCTCGCCGGACTGTTGTTGCAATTCGGGAAAACTGCCTTCAGCGATGAGTCGACCTTGGTGAATCAGGCCGATGCGGTCGCAGAGTGTTTCTGCTTCATCCAGATAATGCGTGCTGAGAATAATGCTTTTGCCCGCATCGCGTTGGTCACGAACGAAGTTGAGCATCACACGATTGGAGAGCACATCCAGACCCAATGTCGGTTCATCGAGAATCAGGGCAGGCGGATCAGCGACCAAGGCGCGGGCGATATTGCATCGTTGTTTTTGTCCGGTGGAGAGACTGCCACAACGCAGACTTGCGAAGTCCGCCATATCGAAAATGTCAATGAGTATGGCAGCACGATCCCGAGCTTGACTCGCGGTCATGCCATGGAGTTTACCGAAGTAGACCAGCACATCACGGACCGAAAGGCGTTGGTACAACCCGGTATTGGCGGTGAGAAAACCCAGTACACGCTTGACGGCCAGAGCATCGGTCTGCACATCATGGTCGGCAATGACCGCACGTCCTGATGTCGGCGTGACCAACCCGCAGAGCATGCGCAGTGTGGTGGTCTTGCCTGCTCCATTGGGTCCGAGTAAGCCGTAAATCTGCCCAGGCTCCACGGCAAAGCTCAACCCGGCCACCGCCTGCTTCTCAGAGCCGTCGGGAGTCGGGAAGGACTTGGTCAGGTTGTCAGCGAGAATCATGGGCATGCTTTGGATTTCGTGACCAGTTGACTGAACCACAGAGGCACAGAGCCTGATAAACCGAGTTGATTTATTCCTTGACGCGAATTGCCTTTTGAATGATCACGGGTTTGACCGGCACATTTTCGTGATAGCCCTTCGTGGTGGTTGGCACGTTCTTGATGTCATCAACAACGCTCATGCCTTTGACGACCTGGCCAAACACGCAATAGCCCCACGTCCGACCGCTGGCTTTGCTGCGATGATCCAGACTCTGATTGTCTTTGACATTAATGAAGAATTGGGCGGTCGCTGAATCCGGGTCGGACTTTCTTGCCATGGCAAGCGTGCCGCGTTTATTGCTCAATCCGTTGTCTGCTTCATTCTCAATGGCAGCACGGGTTTTCTTCTCGCGCATGTCTTCGGTGTGGCCACCACCCTGGATCATGAAGGTGGGGATCACGCGATGGAAAATCGTGCCATCGTAAAATTTCTCATCGACATAGCCCAGAAAGTTCTCGACGGTCTTGGGCGCTTTGTCGGGGAAGAGCTTGATGGTGATGTTGCCATAGTTGGTCTGCAGTTCGACGAGTGTTTCCTTTGCCGGTTCCTGCGCAGAAGCAGAGAGACCGGTCAATGCGGTGACCGTGATCATGAGAGCAAAAAGCATGACATGGCGTAGCTTGGACATGAGAGGATTCCTTGGATTACTAATCTGCAATTTTCTGTACGTCTTGAAATGGGACAAAGTTCAAAATCAATCGGTCTTCAATTCGCTGATGAAGCGATTGGCTTGATCGATGGAAGTTTCCATTTCCTTGATCAAACGATCCACATCCGACTGTAAACTGCCGACGGTGGTCTGAAGTGATGTGATCGCCTGGGCGTTGAGATTATGCTTTAAAAACAGCACTTGATCATGAAACGCGTTGAGGACCGGCTGCATTTTCTGCTGGGCGGTGATCATCGCTGCAAGCATCTGCTGATACCGTGCTTTTGTGGCTGAAAGCTGCTGTTCGGATGCACGGCGGAGTGTGGCTGAGGTGTACTGCCCCAACTCGGTTTCCCATTCATCGAACATGGCGTTGGCAACATTCTCAATGGAACTGATGCGTGACTTGACGTCCTTGGCCTGGCTGTCACAGCGTTCGTACTCGGCTTTGAGTTCCTTGTAGAGCGTTTCCAGTTCGCCACCATCAAAACCAACAACGGACTTGAACTTCTCAAGCGTGGTCTGGAACTGCTCCTTGGCTTCGGTTTGTTCATCGCGTGCATCTTCGACGCGATCAACGAGGATCTCACGCTTCTGAACACCGAAAAGCGATTCACTCATGGTGTAATACATCGTGTTACAACCCGTGAGCGTGAGTAATGCAAATCCGAGCAGCAAAAGGGGGAGTCGTTTCATGTGATGCATCCTTGATCGTCTGTGAGTTGATATCGCTATAAGGATACCAGTATGCCCGGGGTCTGTCCGCTGTGATTGTGAATTTTCATGACCGTGTCAAACTCAATGCATCGTCTTGAGCAGTCGGTCGACACAGTGTTCCCACGTGTACTGCTCAGCCCATGCCTTGCCTTTTGCGATGAGTTGGTCACGACTGTGTGGGGTTCGAGCAAGCGAAACGATTTGGCTGGCAATGGCGTGTTCGTCATCGGGGTCCATGATCAAGCCCGCATCGCCGACAATCTCGGGTAGTGATGCATAGGGCGAAACGATGACCGGTGTACCCGCTGCCATGGCTTCGACAGCTGGCATGCCAAACCCCTCGTAGCGTGAGAGAAACAGCAGTGCGACAGACCGCGCCATCAAGGCAGGCAGGATGTCATCATCGACATAACCCAGCAAACGGATGTTGGGATGATGCGAGGCTTCGTTGGCATACACCGTCGGGCAGTGACCGGCGACGATGATTTTGATCTGGCTATCCATCTGCTCCAAGGCCTGGGCGGCCGCAAAGACCGCGCTACCGTTCTTGCGTTGAGTCAAACCACCAACCACCAAAACATAAGGCTCACTCACCGGCAAGACCGCTTTGAGATTCGGTTCAAAATAAGCTTGACCAATACCATTACCAACCACGAAAATCTGATCAGGGTCCGCACCGAGTAACTCCACCATGCGCTGCTTGGTGAACTGGGAGACGGTGACGATCCGCGAAGCCCGGTCCACCATCTTGCGCGTGAGTTTCTCCCATTTGACCGCAGCTTTGCGACTTTGCGTTGACTGCGACCAGGGCAGGTCAGGTTCCATCAGATACATGTCATGAATCGTCAAAACCTGAGGCACCTTTTCCGAAGCAATCACCGCTTCGGTCGGAGAATAAAGCACGTCGGTCTTGCCAACATAGCGATCAATCCTGGGCCAATTCACGGTCCGCCAGAGTCCTTCAGCGATGCGACGAGAAAAGGGATAGGTCACGAACGGCAGATCACCCAGCGCAAACTCGGGTTTAATTTGCCCATGACCATCGGTCTCTTTGGCAGAGATGAGCATTTGTAAATTGACTTGATCACGTGACGCCAATTCGCGGAGCATCTCAATGATGTGCACGCCAACACCGGTGGGTGTTTGTGTGCGATGCAGGTGCGTGAAGCTGGTGATGTTGATCATCGCGACCCCCTGCCGGTGAGATAGCGGAGCCAGAAACCAAGCAGGTAACGAACGCGTCCAAGGCGCAGGTTCCAAAGCAGTGTGCTCATGTAAAGCTGCACGGCGATATCACGATACCCGTGTTTGATGCAATCCAGTGATGCAGGCCGGATGTGGCGGGTGAGAATGGTGAATAGTGCCTTGGGATTGGACTTGGGATAGGCACCGAGTTTGGCCTGGTGAAGCAGGTACTGGACGCCTTTGATGTTCTTGTCCATTTCGTGTGAGACGTTTTGATCATGCCAACGCCTGCCCGAACAGATTGGTTTTTGGATTGCGATAAAACCGGGGGTATTGCCAAGTCTTAACCAGAGATCACAATCTTCCTGATTGACCTTGGCATTATTGAATCCGCCGGACGCCAAAAGCACGTCACGCTTGACGGCAACAACGCTGGCACCGATCCAGAAGTTCTGGTCCGCGGCTTTGAAATAGTCATCGTAGTGATGAACCTGCATGGATTCCTGATTGATCGTGGTCAATTCGCCGGTGTGATGAAAATCGTTGGCATGACTGATGATTAAACCCGGCTGATCGTTCGCAGCGATGGCATCATGGTAGGTTTGCAACGTCCAGGGCAGATACAAATCATCGCTATCCAGAAAGGCAACATACACACCGCGTGCCACACCGATCCCGCGATTGCGTGCAGCACCGGGGCCGGCATTGGTCTGCTTGAGAACGGTCAAGCGTGGATCGTCTATCTGCTCAAGGATCTCAACGGTGTTATCCGTGCTGCCGTCATCGACGACGATGAGTTCAAAATCAGTGAATGTCTGATTGAGCACGGAACCGACGGACTCGGCGATGAGCTTGTGACGGTTGTACGCAGGCATGACCACGCTGAAGAAAGGTGCCGCTTGATCATTCATCAAACCACCTCCTTCATGTCCGTTGTTATTGTTGGTGTACCGGCACCTGACAGCTTGCGTTTGAGATGCACAAGGCTGCGAAGGAGTGGTGGGCATAGGCCAAGCGTTGCGTAAATACGCTTGTATTTACGGTCCAAATGCGGCCAAGCCAGTTCGCGGAGTTTGGCGGCCCACGGTTTATCCGCCTGCAACAGCGCAGCACTCATCGCCTGCCGGGCATAGCCCTGGATAAGCTGATCCAGCTGCGGGCATTGGTATTGTTTCTGATTGGTGACCATGGCCAACATCTCGTAATACGCCACCTCAACACGGTTGCGCGAAATGGCGCCGGGTGTCTGATCACGATAGGAGGCGGCCACCTGTGATTGGAACGCCCATGTGTGATTGTAGATCGCACGCAGCCAGAGGTCGATGTCATGTCTGCGAATAAATGACGGATTAAAGCCCCCCACTTCGCGAATATGATCACGCCTGTAGATCACCGTCAGATGCCCAAAGGGAATATGCTTGAGCATCAGGTCCGTGTAATCGATGTGTGAAAGCTGTGTTTGGCTTTGTGCAAAATGCAAGGCTTCAAAGTCGGTCAACGTGCGACGATGGTCAGCATTGTCCATCAGGTCGTACTTGGCACAGTAGGCCACGTGATCGGTGTTCGCGAGCAATTGGGCGGCATTGGCAAGGTGGTGCGGGTACCACTGGTCATCGGCATCAAGCAGTGCGATCCACGGGCAATTGGCATGCTCAATCCCCAGGTTCCGGGCACTGGCTGCATTGCCGAAGTCTGATTCGTGGACGTCGATGGGCAGATCAAACTCACGGGCGATCTTCACTGAGTCATCACTGCATCGGTCTGCAATGAGAATCACCTGATCCGGCCGATGCGTCTGCGCAGCAACCGATGCCAGCGTGCCGGGGAGCCACTGCTGGGCGTTGTGACATGGAATGATGACGCAGACCGGGAAATTCATGAGGTCAAAGCCTGTTACATTGGACGGTGTTGCTGCCTACCGTGATTCCTCGGCAGGGTGAAGGACCTGATGATAAATTTCGAGCAATTGATCATTGAGTAGATTTACATCAAACTCACGTCGGGCATAGTCACTGCCTGCTCGGCCCATGGTTGCCCAACTTTCTGGTTCGTTAAATAGCTTAAGCAGGTATTGGGCCAAGGCGTCCGCGTCGCGTTCGGGCGCGAGATAGCCACTGACTTCGTGTTGGATCATTTCCGGGATACCGCTGTGCAACGTGCTGACGACTGGTAACCCCATCATCAAGGCTTCGGCAATGGCGGTGGGTGTGCCTTCCTGGTCACCGGCCTTAGCGGTGACACTGGGTGCGAGCATGATGTGGGTCTTGTCCAGAAACGCGCGGACCTGATCCTGCGTTTTCCAACCGAGGAGCTTGATGTGATTTTCCAAGCCTAATTCGTTGATCTGTTTTTGCAGCGGCTCGCGCAGTGAACCTTCGCCGACGATTTCGTAAATAAAGTCATCGCGTTGCTGCTTGATCTGCCCCAATGCTGCGATGGCATACGCCAGGCCTTTTTTCTCTTCGAGTCTGGAGATACTCAGCAGGCGGATGGGTTCGTCGCCCTGTCGTGATCGGGCTTTGAAGGGGAACTTGCGCGAATCGACCCCCAAGTGATGGATGGTGATTTTGTCTTGAGGACAACCCAGGGCTGCCACGTTTTCTTTCATATTCTGGCTGAGGACCAGCACACGTGACGCCTGGGCAAAGAGCGCGTCGTAGTAGCCAGCCGGTTCCATTTTGGGGCGTTGGGAAACATCAAAGCCGTAGAAGGTGACCACCAGTTTCCCAGGCATCAAGTTCATTTGTCGCATGCGCGCAATGGAGGCACCGATGTGACCAAAGTGACAATGCACCAGGTCATAGCGTTTGGGGGTGAAAAACGGGCAGACTTCATACAGCAGTCTCAGACTGGTTGCCAGTCGGCCATGACGCTTGGAACTGAGTGTTGCCAAGGCGGCGGAGGGTTGCCTGGCAAAGAGCTTTAACCAATAAACCATTCCCAGCCCGATGCGTGCAGCTTTGTTCTGGGGCATGTCCGGGCAGTAGGTTGTTTTGTCGAGCAGGCCATACCGATGGACGTCCTCATGAGCCTGATCAGGACCACGCCGGATCATCGCATAGAGATCCAGATCGGCATCGCGATCCAACAGACCGGTGACCTGGTTGAGAATAAATGTCTCAGACAATGCCGGGAAGGCATCAAGGACAAAGGCCAATCGTGGTTTTTGTGAGACCTGATCGTTCACGGCTCATCCTTGTGAGAGTACAGGTTGACGCATCATCACTATCGGGAAGCTCGAACCGGGTATTGACCTGATTAGACAAGAGTTTATCGGATTGTTGGACCGTATTCGTCATAACCGTCAAGAAGGTTTGAGGAATTGAGATTTGATTGGCCGGACTTGTCAATACAATTGGATGTCGCGCCGATGAATTGGATGTATAATAAATGGTTGCGGCAGGTCAGGATGATCTGTCCAGGGTACTGCGCTTCGGCGTGGTGGGGTAGCCAGGGCAGCCAACAGGCTAAGTTTGAGTTTCAATGCAAGGAGTTTTGGCCATGAGCGAATCGCCTCGGGCCAAGCGATATATCGGTATCGACTTGGGGACCACGTTCAGTGCGATGGCCTATGTCGATGCGCATGGTACGCCGGTGACGATCCCCAATGCAGAAGGTTCGCTGACGACGCCGTCGGTGGTGTTTTTCGAACCCAGCGGTCAGGTGGTGGTTGGTGCCGAAGCGCGCGCTGCTGCTGTGGAAAATCCGGATCTCGTCGTCGAGTGCGTCAAACGTGAGATGGGCGAGCGTTTTTACAGTCGGGCGATTCAGGGTCGCAAACTCCCGCCCCCGGCCATCAGTGCGTTGGTCCTCAAAAAACTCAAACAGGATGCCGAAGCCAAGCTCGGCCCGATTGATGGCGCGGTGATTACGGTACCGGCCTATTTTGACGAAGGTCGTCGCCAGGCCACGCAAGCCGCCGGTGAAATTGCCGGTCTTGAAGTACTCGACATTCTCAACGAACCGACCGCAGCGTCTTTGGCCTTTGCCTACCGGGATATCAAACGAAAAAGTGACGGCCAGGACGACGTGCTTCGCCTGGCTGACGAAACGTCCAAAGCGCGCATCGCCGTGGTCTATGACCTGGGTGGTGGTACGTTCGACGTAACCGTGTTGCGCATTGAAGGTAACAATCTCACCGTGCTTGCCACCGACGGTGATGTGCAACTGGGCGGCAAAGACTGGGACATGAAACTGCTCAATGCCGCTGCCGTGGCGTTCAAGGCCAAGCATGGCGTGGACCCGCGCAATGACGAGCATGTGTTCCAGCAAATGCTTGTCGCTGCTGAAGACTGCAAGCGTGCGTTATCCGCCCGTGACAAGGCGCGCATGGGGATCACCTTCGCAGGCAAGCCCGTGAACATCGACGTGACCCGTCAGCAATTTGAAGAACTCACCTCCGACCTGCTTTACCGCACGGAAAGTCGTATCGTCCGCGTCATCGAAGCCGCAGGTTTGGCGTGGAGCGAAGTCGACGAAGTCTTAACCGTTGGCGGTTCGACGCGTATGCCCCAGGTCATCAAGCTTCTGGAACGTGTCACCGGCAAGAAGCCCAACACCTCCCTGTCCCCCGACGAAGTGGTGGCACATGGTGCTGCGATCCACGCTGCCATTGAACAACTCAAGCGTTACCAGACGCAACAACAGGCCGCCAAAGCTGCCAAGCCCAAGTCTGCTGCCCCGCCGACGGAGATGAAGATCAAGGACGACGACGCGGCATTGCCGATGGTCGAAGTCGATCCTAATGCCGAAACGGTTTCCGATGGCATCGCACCGCATGAAGGCGGCGCCAGTACGCTCAGCGCACCTGCCATCTCATCGGATGGTTCGACGATTGCGGAAGCGGAACTCGAAGAAATCAGTCCATCGGAGCAGTACGACGCCAACGATGCCACCGACGTGCTTCGCGCCATTCAAACCCACAACGTCAACGCTCACAGCCTCGGCGTGGTGATGACCAACGAAGATAAAACCAAGGTCAACTCCATCATCGTCCCGTCCAACACCTTATTACCGACCTCGGTCACCAAGCGCTATGGCACGGTGGTTCCCAACCAGACATCGGTTTCGGTCATCATCGTCGAAGGCGAATCGGACAATCCCGATCAGTGTATTCCCATCGGTAAATGCACCATTGAGAAGCTACCCTGGGGTCTTCGCAAGGGTTCGACCATTTACGTGACCTTCAGCTACGACAACTCCGGCCGTCTGGATGTCAAAGCCATGGAAGCCACCAGTGGTGCCAGCGCATCAACCGCCATTGACCGGACCAATGCGATGAACCAGGCTGAAATCGGCCAGGCCAAGCAGGCTGTGGAGAAAATGGTTGTCAGTGGCAGCCGATGATGAATGTTGGATTTCGAGTGAATGATTAACCGCTTGCGGTTTAGCGCGACAATACCGCAATGTCCAATAACATCAAGTTCGTCATCCCCATAGCTCATGCCTAGTCCCCTTTGTGCAAATCGGTTAAGCTGATAGGGCAAATGCACGATGACACTGTTAGCACCCGCTTGTGACTAGCGTAACGATTGGATCCATGGCAGCAGACTATTACAAAGAGTGGCTCGGAATTGACCCCAGTACCCATGAACCGGACATGCCCCCGGATCATTACACATTGTTGGGCTTACCGCATTTCTGTCATCATCCCGGTGCCGTGGAAATCTCTGCCAAGCAGCGATTGGAGAAGCTGGACCAATTTGCCATGCTCCCCGATCGCAAAAAGCGTGAGACGGCAACCCGCATGATGAACGAGGTGGCTACCGCGCGCGTTGCGCTGAGTGATGCCAAGAACTACCAACGTTACGACCAACTGCTGTCCAAGCGATTGGGAACCAAGGTTCCCACCAAGGACGTCCCCCCACCGTCGAATCTCCTGCCGCTCCTTGAAGACGATCAGGCATACGAACTGGAACTGGATGACGATGTCGCACCGGCACCGGCAGGTCAGGGTCCACTCGACGCCTCGCTGGCTGAGATGGACGGGCCGGAGATTCAGGTTGAAGCGGATCTCAACGCACCGCGTGCCCAGAATTCATCACCGATTCCCTTTGCTGCCATCATCATCGCCCTGTCGATCCTGTTCTTGCTGGTCATTGCCATTGTCATTGGCGTGGTCATGATCATGGGTTCCAGCGACGATCAGCAGCAGACCCAACAGTTCCAGACCGCGGTCATTGATCCCAAACCAGCCGATGATGCGGTGGAACTCAACCCGGCCAACAAAACCGGCAAACCCAGATCCACCAATCCCGAAGACAAGGACCTGGGTAAAGCACATGCTGGCGAAAACTTTGACAGTGAAATTCTCAGCAACAACTTCCGTGTCCGCGCGACCGCAGGCAAAGGCGCCACCATCGTCAACCAGAAACTCAACATGGTCATCGGTGGGTCAGAAAACGGTGAGTCTCGCGTGGAATACACCCCCATGCAATCCGACGCACCGATTCAGCAGGTCCGCATGACGGTGACACTCCAGCCCAAGGCCACCTTCGTCCTCTCACTGGCCAGTGACAGTGTCCGACTCACGCTCAAACACACCGACCAGGGCATTGTCAGCGAAGCCAAGCCCGGCTCACCACCTGCTGCACAAGCCGAGTATCCCGTGATCCCGTCCGACGGCAAAAGCATCACCGTCCGAGCCCGTCGAACCCCCTACAACATTCTCTGGTATGTCAATGAACTGCCCGTGGCAACCAGTCCTTCCATGGACCCACGCAGCACGGCAAACGTGACACTCCGACTTCTGGGAACACCCGGCACGCAGACGCAGGTCGACAACATCGAAGTCTGGTACCCTTAAATCCATCGCGCTATTTCGGAACCTCTGACCTGCAACCGCAGGGACATTGCCAGGGATAACGACCTTGAATCCAATCCGAAATCCGAATTCCGATTTCCAACGTTGCCCATGGCCAAACATGCCCGACAATTGGCAGGCTCAATCCGGTTGTGTTGATGTCTTTGCCTTGTCATTGACCGCACCACCCATCACCCGCGCGCGAGCGTTGGACCTGCTGGATGAAACCGAACGCAAACGCCACGACCGATTCAAAAGTCCAAAGAGACAAGGTGAATTTGCTATCACGCGCGCCCTGCTTCGGATGGTGGTCGCCTCGGTGTTGCGCAGCGATCCAGCCAGCGTGGCCTTTGCCCATACCGAGCATGGCAAGCCGTACCTCCCGGATCACCCGGTGCATTTTAATGTCACGCATTCAGCCGACATGGCCTTGATTGCAGTCAGTCCGGACTTTGCAATCGGCGTGGATATCGAATGCCATCGACCGCGTGAGAATTTCCAGAAAATGGCCAAACGGTTCTTCTCACCCGCCGAGTTTGATGCCTTGATGAAACTGCCTGCTGACAAGCAGTTCCGAGCCTTCCATACCATCTGGACCCGCAAGGAAGCTTTCGTCAAAGCCATCGCCAAAGGGATCACGCTGGGGCTTGATCAATTCACGGTCAATGTCGATCCCGACGAACCGGCATGCCTGATGCACAAGCCCGACCACATCACCGAAACCTGGGCGCTGCACAATCTCACACCAACGCCTTCGCCGGACTATGAAGCGTGCTTGTGTGTGGCACATGATCAACCTGTGATCCGACAATGGAAGCTCACTGTTAGCATTTAGAGCGTTGCGAATCCAATTGTCGCGGCTTTGTCGTTAGCGAATGGAGCTTTGCCACGGAGATTGAAGCAGGCGATGCGAGCATCGTCGATGCAAATCGACACGGGCAAAGACACATGCAGCAAGAAAAACACGAAAGATGGATTCCCGACTCACTCAGCCCCACACCTTCATGATTGACGCCCCCAACCAACCATACCGCCTGTAACGTTTGTAGTAGCACCCCGACGCCAAACCGTGTGCAAATCCGTCCACTTCGCTTATCGCGTGTCCGTAATCGTTCGATCTGTCCCGTAAGGATAGGTCCAAATATCATGATGACACGCAAACTCCAAACGTTCATGCGCAACCCCGTCCAGGCGGTCAAACATCGCCTGCAAGTCGGAAGCATCGATGCCCAACGGGCTGTCAATGCAAGGGGCAAACGCATCTGTGATAACCCCATCTTCGTCATGGGTAACCAGAAGTCCGGTACGACGATCATCGCTGCTCTCATGGGTAAAGCTTCCAACCGAGAAGTCACCCTGGATCTGAACTACTTTAATGACAATCATCCTGCGGACTATTACGACGTCTATGCACGAACCGTCAGCTTCCGTAAGTTCCTTGAGATGAACCGCATTGAATTTGCAAACCCCATCATCAAAGAACCCAACCTCACGCACTTTTATACAGAACTCAAAAAGTTCTTCCCCTTGGGCCAATTCATGATGATCGTCCGTGATCCACGCGACAACATCCGAAGCATCCTCAACCGATTTAAAATCCCCGGCAATCTTCAAACGCTCGAACCTGAACACCACCAACGACTCATCGGCCCATGGCCCATGGTCTTCGACGGATCATGGTGTGGACTGGAAGGTAAGAACTACATCGAAATGCTCGCTCAGCGATGGGTCCTCTTTGTGCAGACTTACATGGCACATAAAAACGAAATGCTTCTCTGTCGATACGAAGACTTCCTGCAGGACAAGATCGGTGAAATCCATCAAATCTGCCAGGAAATGAAAATCACCGTCACCAACGACATCCGCGATCAGGTCGATGTGCAATACCAATCCAAAGGCAATCGCAAAGTGGATTGGGGCGAGTTCTTTGGCCAAGAAAATCTCGACCGCATCAACACCATCTGCAAACCGGCCATGGACCTGATGGGTTACCAACGCGATCAACGCGGCATTAACCCGGCAGTGCATCCACGCATCACCAATAAACTCCTCAACGAACCAGAAAACAAGCAACCTTCTGCTTGATCAAACACACTTCTGAAAAAGTAATAAACCTCACCGCGATCATTGAATCACGGTGAGGTTTATTTTTTGGAATATTAAAGCCGTGTCGCTCCTGCGGCACGGGTTGCCTTACGATATCTCAAGCACAACCCCATGCGCCCAAGAGGAACACGCGTTGGACATTCACACCAATGCAGCGGCTTCAATGCATTTTTCCTGGTGTTGCATCATCGACCATTCGGATTCGAGCATGCCATAGACGTGCACATCGTTCCAACGACCATGTCGCCAGAGATGATCACGCAACGTCCCTTCGCGGACAAAGCCCACCTTTTCATAGACATGAATCGCCCGGTCATTACCACCAAACACATGCAGCAGAATGCGATGCAGGTTCATCTCACGAAAGCCATAACGCAACATCAGCCGCATCGCTTCAGTACCATAACCCGCATTCTGATAGTCTTTATCACCAATGAAAATTCCAATCACACCACGGCGACTCACAGCATCAATCCGATGCATCCCGATAGTACCAATGATTTTTTCTTCAGCTTTGAGATAAATACCAAAGATCAAATCCTCATTGCTGGTATTGAACTGCTCGATAATTTTAGCTTCCTGCGGGCCGTTGATCGGTCGGCGCATACCCAATGTGGACCAAATTTCAGGATCATTGATCCAGGCGCGCAGCTTCGGTTCATCCTGTGGCTCGATGGTACTTAATGCCAACCGATTCCCGTTGTAGTAAATCACAGACATGATTGATTCTCCTTATGTATTAGCTGTCTGTGTGGTGAAAATTGGACGCTTGGCGGCAACTCCAAAAAACAAAAAAAGCCCTGCGATGATGTATTCACCGCAGGGCTTGAGAAAGTTGATAGACTCAATCAAAACCTACGATGATCCTCCGGGATAGCGACCAATACGCATACCAAGACCGTGAACCGGCTCGGTAGAGCAGGCTTGGGCATTGGTATTGAATTGGATCATCATCGACTTCATATCAAACGAACCTATGTTGGTTTTGATAGTGACTTTTATACTCACGAAGGCCAGAGAATACCGACACACATACCACGTGTCAACGAAAATTTACTTCGCATTGCTATCAGCAGGCTTCTCAATGAGTATTTTGGGCTGAATTTGAGAGGGGTCCAACGTCGGTGTTCTTTTTGATGGCATGACTTCAAAAAAGATCAGTAACCAGATCACCAACAGGACCAACATCGTCCCCAGGAATATCGGCGACATGAACCAGCGATGAATCACGCCGGGGACCAACGGGCGATGTGTGAATTGATCGGCTTGCAGACGCGTCAATCGCATGCGGGCGTTAATTGCCCAGCCGGACCCTTCGAGCATGCTGCTTAAGTCACGGCGCATGAGTTTTAGCAATGCAACGATGGCAACGGGGATCATCACTGCGACGACCGCAGCCAGGAGTCCGCCGAGCATTTTCAGCGTGCCGTTCTTGGCGAAGATTTGTGCGATGTACGCCGTCGCCGAACCCAATGCCGCAACTGCCACGGAGCCAGCAGCAAAGACACCGCCGGAGACGAGGCTGGAATTGGTGGGTGCAGCGGTCTTGTTCTCCGTTGTGGGGGTATCACTGGTGGTCTGCACTTGTTTGAATGCGTCATCGGTGGCTTTGTCCAGATTCTTCTCAGCGGACTGTGTGAGTTTTTCAATCTTGCCGGTGATCAGTGATGCGATACGTTTGAAGGGTGAAAGGAGTGCTTCGGCGAGACTGATGGGGTTTTCGACGATGTGCACGATTTGCGCATCCCGCATCTCACCCTTGAGATTATGAAAGATACCGCGTTTACCGATGCAGAGATTTCCTTTGCCCCCCGAGGTGACAGGGAAAGCAAGCTCCATATCCGGTTCACCGTTTATGCCAGTGACTTTGACATAGATGACGAAGATATCACTTTGCTCGGTGGCTTTGATATGTTCCTTACGGTCTTCGGTTTGGATGGCCATATTGAACCAGCGACCGTCCATAACCAAGGAGCCATGCTCGAAGATGGCGCGTTTGTCCCCATCATAGAGATAGGGAAAACTCACGAAGTTGTTAACCAGCTCGATCATTTTTCCCTGGTAAAGAGACAGCTTTTCAACCATGCGGATTTCGTTGAGTTCGATAGCCGTACCCAGACTGGTGTCGATCAACTCGCGTATGGATTGGACGTGATGGTCCTGACTGAGTTGAAGAAGCTCATCGATGCTGAAGGTGACCACGGCGCTGGCAGGCTTGTCGGTAACCCATTGGTCGTAGTCTTTGAATGATTCGTGAATCTGTTGCCATTCCTTAGCGGTGACATCGTCGGTGTCCATCTGCATGGGTGTAAGAATTTCATCGGCAAAGCGTTTGAGTTGCTTGATGTAGACGGTGTTGGTCGGTTGATCAAAGCGATACACCTGGTCCGGCGTTGCCTTGGCGATGGGTGCATCACGTAGCAGAGACCGTACGGAGTTTAAATCCTCAAAGTTTGTGCCCTGCACACGCTCAGCAGGCAGCGCAAAACGCGAAGCCAGATTCGGGTCCTGCGTCAAGGCAAGACACTGGGCAAAGTAGCTGTCAAACTTGGGCGCAAGGGTTCGGTAGAGTTCATAGGCCTGCGGAAGTTGATCCCCAAAACAGGCAAGCGATTCACGGGCGGATGCTTCACGGTTAAGCCATGCTTCGTACTTCTGAACTTCGGCAAGGAACATGGATAGTTGCGCTGAGCCGACACCTTTTTGGCCACTGGGATGATCCGCGCCACCGGTGACGAGAATGATGGTGGTCAACAGCTTGACGACGGTTTCGTCCGTGGTGGCATCGGGGAGTACGATCCCCGCTTCGGAGACCTTGGATTGCTCGATCTTGGTTTTGAGTTGGCGGATGTCCTCAAGGCTGATGGTCAATTGATCTTCCTTGCCCAACTGCGCGAGGATGGTCTGACTTTGCGTGAGTATCTTTTCGCCATCGTCGGTGGTGGTGTCGATGGCATCAAGTCGGAGGGTGCACGTCTGTTCATCAATGCCCTTGGGGTCTTTGAGATGATCCAGTACCCACTTGATGGCCTGGGTGATTTCATCAGCTCGGATGCGGTCATTGTGATCCGTATCCACCAAGCCCAGAAACACCGGATCCGTGCGAAGGCCACTGACCGGGGCACTGGTTGCAATCCAGTGTGCCTTGTCAATTTCAAGAACACCAGCAAGGCCCTTGCAGTCGGTGATCTGCAAGTGTTCGACGCGACCGATCCGCTCAAAGTGAACCTGTTTTTCAATGTGCATGATGCGTATCAACCCAGTTGGATGAAAATTAGTATTGAACTGATGCTGCTTATCGTCGGACTTTCCGGGACCGGTGTCAACGACTGTAACGGTTAGGCAAGCCTTCGTGCGTCCGATAGCCGAAAAATCAGTTACCAAGGTGATAAAACAGGCAAAATAGTGGCAATGGAGAGAATTGAATCGTAATTTTCACGCAGATCAACTGAACCTGCTTTCCGGAGCAACCGTGAAACACGAACGCAAACAACTCAAGACCAACGGATTCTCGCTGATTGAACTGCTGGTGGTCATCGGGATCATCGGGCTGCTCATCAGCCTGCTGTCCCCGGCATTGCACGGCGCACGACGCAGTGCCATGAAAACCCGGTGCATGTCCAATGTCCGCCAACTGGCTGTCGCCTGGAGCGCCTTCCCAGCAGACAATAACAACAAGATCGTCTACGGCATGCCTGATGACGACATTGGTTGGGTCAAACGCGGGGACGGCGTTGCACCAATCGAAAACGGCAAACTGTATCCCTACCTCAAAACCACCGACGTCTTTCATTGTGAAGAAGACAAGGCAGGCAACACCCGCAGCTACTCCATCACCGCACCGATGCGCGGGGAAAAATGGGATCGGCATCTGAGCAATCCCAATGACTCATGGGTGCAATACGGGACCGACGACTTTGCAGAAATCATCACGCCCTCAAAACAGCTGGTCATGCTCGAAGAACTGGACATGCGCGGCTGGAATGTGGGCTCCTGGATCATGTACGCACGGGCAAGTCGCAAGTATCAGTGGATCGATTACGTGGCAACCTTCCACGGTGATGGCACCGTCATGGGCTTTGCTGACGGTCACATGGAATACTGGTACTGGCAGGACAAGGACACCCTTTACGCTTCCTACAATGACCAGTTTTACCTCAACGATCAGGGCAATGAGGACTGGTTAAGACTGCGAAACGTCTACCGTAGTCTCCGAAGTGAAAATGATGTTCCCGAACTGATGAACCCCTAAGCGAGGCACCCACCATGACACAGACGGCAACACCTCATGTCGCGCTCACACACAGCAGTGCCCCGACGAAAAAACGCGTCAAGGCATCAAGTAGTGTCACGCAACCAAACAGCCGTTCCAAATCAACGACAAGTGATAAGTCTGCTGCACCCGTTGAATCCAGCAGCAAGACCTCTTCTCGTGAAAAGCGTTCAAGTAGCAAGTCCAATGAGTTGGTCAAACACTCATCACGCAGCAGTCAAAAATCCGAATCATCAACCATGCGTAAAAGCCGCAAATCACGCGACCACAAGTCACTTGAACGCAAGCTTCTGCAGCAGGTCGAACGCACGCAAGCTGATATCGACTCATTGGTGGACGAAGTCATCTGCACCGGCGAACGCATCGTCGGTGATATCAAAGATGCAGTCGATGACCTGATGGGTTATGACTCGGAATATGCACAGTTTCTTCTCCAACGTGATGAAGAAGAACGCAAACGCCTGGAATATATTGAAGAACTCAAACGCAAGGAAACGCCGCTTCAACGTCAGCAACGCAAGGCACGTGAAGCACGCATGGCCAAGCGCCATAATGTCCGTAATGAACTGTATCGCGATGACCGCACCCCAATCCAGCGTCTTCGTGATGCGTTCCATTCGATCAGTCTTAAAAAGATCTGCAAGAAACTCGAACAGCACGGACTCTTGATGCAGCGATGGCAGGCGGCAACCCTGGCGACTTTGATGTTCATGATGCTGGCAACGAATCTCACCGTCATGGGTAACGGCGGTGAAATCCAATCTGCTCCCAACAGCTATACCGCTTACTGCACCAATTGTGATCACAAGTATTCACTGAAGCGTTCTCTCTTTGAAGAGTACTCGTTCTATGACGTACACCCCAAGGACTTCAAGCTTCAGTACCACAAGAATCAGCCTGATTATCCAGCATGCCCCGAATGTGGCGTCGTGCATCAGAAGCTGATCCTCGTATCCCGTCAGGATCGCGATGAACGCTTCCTGTTGGCAACCAACCCGTTCTACCAAATGCCCGTCGACCAGGAAGGTATCCAGAAACTTACCGAGAAATACAACTGATTTGAATGACTCATCCATCCCGTTATTGACGGAGGCCTGCCGACTTATCAGTCACGGTCAATACATACCGAGACGTAGATTTGATACCAGTTTCACACTGCACTCCATACACCACTGATAAGTCGAAGGCCCGGGATAACGGGAGGAGCGTGGGATTTCGGATTTCGGATTTCGGATTTCGGATTTCGGATTTCGTCCGAATGGTAAAACCGCTTGCGGTTTAGCGCAAACTTCCAACCACATCGCCTAACCAACCGTATCTGCGACGCGCATCACAAGCGATACGGCCAAATCTCAGTTGAGTCCAAGACGTTCGAGTTGTTCGCTTGGCGCATCACATTCAATCAACTTCTCACGCAACGCCTGTTGCATCCGTTTGAGTTGCTCGACATTATCCGATGCCACGTTTTTCAGTTCATTGATATCAGTTTGTTTATCCGACAGCCATGTCTGCGTTGCCCATGAGGTAGTCTGACAAGGGCGTGAGGTTCCGTCGTATTCACCCAGCTCATACCCGCCCATAAAACGGCTCAAATGATAGCCATACCAGTTGAGCGGTTGATTGTCCTGGGACTTGGGCGATTGATGCAAAATCCATTTGCCATCGGTAATAGTGATGCTTTTACCGAACTGTCCTGCCAGCAGATAGTCCCGTGTAGATGCGTTGTCATCTTCCAACACCGGCAATAAATCCACGCCATCGAGTTTCACATCTGCAGGCAAATCCTTACCCATCGCGCTTAACACCGTCGGATAGATGTCCACCAACTGCACCAGTTGATCACGGCGTTGCCCATGGCCCCATGTCGGGTGACACATGATCAAGGGGATATGCCCCACTGCATCATGCTGATGCGTTTGGAGTTTACCCAACCGACCGTGATCACCGTTGTATGTGCCATGATCCGTGGTGAAAATCAGCAGTGTCTCTTCCCAGAGATTCAGTTCATCCATGGTGTCGAGGAACTTACCAATCCACTGATCAACCAGCACGACATTGGCTGCATAAAGTGCCTGACAGAACTTCACGCGCTCGGGTTCAAAGCCCTGGTCTTTGATCGGTGCATACCCCCAGCCGGCACGCCATTCATCGGGAACGTCATAGCCTTTGGGATAGAACTGCTTGAGTAAATCCTCTGGCGGGTCCAGTGGTTCATGCGGTGGGAAACAGTCAATATGCAGATAAAAGTCATCGTACTGATGATTGCGTTTAAGCCATGTCGAGGCAGCTTCAAGTGTCCTGGCAGCAGTCCAGTCTTTGTGTTCACTGCGACCGAGCAGATGCATGTTGCGATAGTGACGTTCGTTTTTGGACATGAGCTGTGGGCCGGGGCAGTCGAAAATGCCTGCTTCGAGATAGTCCGTGCGGTAGGCGTCGGACTCTATGCCACGGATAAATTCATGGCCGGTGTAGCCCATGTGATAGTTGCCCGCACCTTGTTCCCAAAGATGAAAATGGTCGGTGATCAACTGTGAAATACTGCGTCCTTCAGCGAGCATTTTGGTGATTGACTCATTGGGTTCACCGGAGATCATGCGTGGCAGATCGCGCTCTTCGTCGGTGAGTGGCCCCCAACCACGCCGCAGAAATTCATACTTGCCGGTGTAGATGTCACGGCGAGCAGGCATACACGGTGTCGAGCCGCACCACGCGTTGTCGAAGGTAGTCCCACGGTCAGCAAGTCGCTGCATATTGGGTGTCTTCACCGACCAATCCGGCGCGCCGTCAGCCCAGCATTGGTTTAGGGGTTTGCCTTGTGTGTAGGGCGTGCAGTGATCCCGACGGAGTGTATCGCAGAGGAGGACAATGGTTTTCATCCCTTCAAAGTACCGCGCCCAAAGAGTAATTCAATACCGTTTACGCAACTCGCCTGAATCAAAAATGGCAGGATGCGACACAGTCATCTGCGGGATTGGACACAATACGGTCAAGTCGTGGAATGATACCGGTCAGATTCGTGCTGCGCATCTGACTGGTGTGATTTGTCATGTGTCATCAAGCGGTATTACTTGCCGGACTCAACCAGGTAACTGGCTTCCTTGTCGAGCAGTTCAACAAGTTTATCCTGCAGCGCTTTGACCTGATAGACATAGACGGGCGCTTTGAAGTTGTTGAACATGAACGAGAACGCAAAAACACGCGGACCTTCGGGATGATCAGGTCGCGGCAGAACGGCAAAGCCACTGAGTGTACTCACCGATCGGATATAGCCCGTCTTACCCAACACGGTAACATCCAGATCCTTGAAGCGTTTGCGTAACGACCCATCCTTGCCCCCGACGGAGAGCGAACGCAGGTAAGTCGAACCGAGCCTGGGATCGCGGTACATACTCACCAGCAGGTCGACAATGGCCTTGGGGCTGACTTTGTTGTTGCGGCTCATGCCACTACCGTCATCAATTTCGACACTGGCAGCAGCGGACCCCAAACGGGATCGCAGGAAGATACGCATGGCAGCGCGACCGGTTTCCCAACTGCCGGGAACGCCGGTCATCTCACGACCGGCACGCTTGAACAAGGCTTCAGCAAAGAGATTTTGCGAGTCTTTGTTACAGCGGTTAAGCACCACGTCAATGGTGGTCTGAACGATATGCAGATCACGTGACTGGGGCAGAATCTCATCCATCGGCGGGCGATAGAGATGATTCACCTTGATCCCGGCTTGCGCCAGGTTGTGTTGCAGCAGCATCGCCAGGTAATTGGGCGGATCATGCAGCGTCACATTTTCCGGGCTCGATCGTGGATACTTGACCACGCCACGGAAAGTCATTTCGTTGGTCTCCATGCGACGGTAAATCCAGAAGGAGTCGGTCGAGCCGGAGACCGCACGATTGCTTAATCGCAGGAACGGTGATTCGGGACTGATCCGCAGAAAGGGTGCCAAACCTGAACGGGTCGGACGCGGGTAGATATCCAGACAGTTGTCATGGAAATTGATCCCAGCAACCTGGGCACAGTACCAACGGTTAAGTTGATCCTCAGGCCAAGCAGGATGAACAAAGTTGCGATCAAAAATGCGGTCATCAATGATCAACTGGTCAAACTCGGTGATACCGGTTTTCTGGACGACAGCAACCCACTGCTGGATGAGTTGATCGACATCCAGTCCATGTGCTTCAAGCAGTACGGGGTCACCCAGTGACGGATCACCATCGCCCTGGAGAATCAGGGACGGTTTGCCAATGACCGGATCCGGGGGCGTGAGTTTGAGCTTGGTTTTAAAGAGGAACTCGGGCCCCAACTCGTTGAGTGCCGAAGCCGTGGTGAGTAACTTCATGTTACTTGCCGGGATCAGCGGATCATTGGGATTGAGCTTGACGAGTACTTCGCCGGTCTGCAGATCAATGGCATAGAGTCCGACATCCGCGCCCCCAAGATTGGCGGTACGGATCAACGCGGCGGCTTCGTGCTGCACATTGGCCTGTGTTGTGGTAACCAGGCATGTGAGTAACGCTAAGAATAAAAATTGACCTGTTTTACGCAACAAAATCATCAACTTCCTGTTTCTGTGTTTTCGAGTAAAACTGTCTATCGGCAAAAACACGCCCATTTGGACAAACATCCAGACGGATCAACAAACTTACATAACCATAGCCTGCTTTGCCAGCCCAGTCATCATAATCAGCACAAGTGATCGGTGTTCTCATCTGATCGCTACAAAACGCGCCCTTTGCATAATCCCATATGTCCAACAAATCTTATGGTTGCAGCAAGCAGTCTAAGCAAATTCACCTGCCGATTAAGCCGATTCTCCGTTTAAGACAGCAGCACTGCAACGCGCAACCGCTGCGTCAACGTGAGTAAGAAAGGGCAAGAACTTGTCAGTTTTATTAAGCGAGCTTCAGCCCACGGAGTTTAAGGAAGTCATTGCATTGTGCGCTTCCTGCAACACGGCAAGCGGCACCGCAGAAGGCGTCCGACTGGATACCTCCTCCCCTGCTGCCTTGGCCAAACTCCTGGCACATTTCCCGAATCTGAGCATTGTCGCACGTGACGAAGGCGAAATGGTCGGCGTGATCCTCTGTGGAACGTCCGGTAACAGTGGCCTCATGCACCAATTGGCGATCTCACCCTCCCATCAGAACACCGGCCTGGATCGCCAACTCATCGATGAAGCGCTGGGCAAAATGCACCGCAAGGGACTTTACAAATCACGCATCAGCCTCCGACCCGGTTCACCCAACCCCCATGCGTTCTGGGAAGCAGCCACTTGGCAGACCGAAGCGGTCGAAGGCGAAATCCCCTGTGCATACGACTATGCCTCCGTCCAGTAAACACCTGATTCATCGTTGTTGCAATCGGCATAAACCAACCCGCATCCAAACCAATGTTGCAGCGAAACAACATCAACCTTAACACCAGAGCAGCCTACGACGATATCCAAAATGATGATGTCGCATGACCAACCCAACCTGAAACTCACCACCGACAGCTTCATCCAATCTTCGGATGGCAAGAGTGGCGGTGCTCCGGCTTTACCTGAGTCCGACGAAGCACCAGCAAGACTGGCCCACGAATTGGCCAACCTGCTTGATGGTTCACTGCGAAATGTCGGCCTTGCCATCAACACACTCAAAACCGACGCGGAGCATCAGAACGATGCGGATGTACAGCATCGTCTGGAAGTGGCATCCAATGCCATGCAGCAGATGGCCATGCTCATCCGCCGTTGGATGACGCGGTCCCATACGCCTGATCGACTGCACGCCCAGACGCATACACTGACGCAGACCATCGATCATGCCATCCGACTGCTCATGCCTGCAGCACGGTCACGTAACATCGACATCATTACGGAAATCGACCAGAGCATTGCGTCACTACCTGCTGGCCCGATCTACCCGATCATTGCCAACGCGGTGCGCAACAGCATCGAAGCCATCAACTCCGACATGGTCAACCGACCCGGTCGATCGCGAGGCAATATCGTGGTCAGCGGTGAGATGGTGCAAGGTCAGGTTGTCCTGCGCATCAGTGACAATGGCCCGGGCTTTGATCCGACGTTGCTCGATCCCAATGGTCAGATTCGCTACGGCGTGACCACCAAAGATGCAGGCTACGGACTTGGCTTATCCCTCTCACGAGAGATCGTCGACCGACTGGGAGGTCAGATGTATGTCGGCCTGCCCGATGAACCGTCGGACTATCGCGGGGCGGAGATGATCGTCCGTTTCCCTGCTGCCAAATTACAGGAGTTTGACCGGTGAGTGAACAACCCGTCAACAAGCCCAAAGCCCTGATTGTCGACGATGATCCGATCATCGCTGAAAGTCTTGCACAGTTCCTGGCAACCGATGGGATCAGCGCTGCCATCGCAGGCGATGGTTATGAAGCCATGGAACATCTGGACCAGGGACAGGACCAGCATTACGGCCTGGTGATCACCGACATGAACATGCCGCGATGTGATGGCATTGAACTGCTCAAGAAAATCCGCAAACACTATCCCGATCTCTCCGTCATCGTCATCACCGGCTATGCAAAAATCCAGACCGCTGTCGAGTCGATCAAACTCGGCGCGGTGGACTATCTGACCAAGCCGATCATCGACTCGGAACTGCGCATCTCCATCGACAAGGCCATGCAACACCATGCCCTGCTTGCAGAGAACAAATCCCTGCGTGCTCAACTTGCAGAGCGTTACGGTATGGGGTCAATCATCGGGACCGACTACCGTATGCAGCGGGTTTACGACCTGATCGAAGCCGTTGCCCCCAGCAAAACCACCGTGCTCATTGATGGTGATTCAGGTACCGGTAAATCACTGGTCGCCCGCGCAGTGCATCAGCGGTCCGAGCGGCACTCCGGCCCGTTTGTCACATTTTCCTGTGGCTCGATCCCTGAGACGCTGCTCGAATCCGAACTCTTCGGCCATGTCAAAGGGGCTTTCACCGGCGCCGAATCCGACAAGCTCGGCAAGATCATGGCAGCCAACGGCGGCACGCTTTTCATCGACGAAATCAACTCGGCCACCCCTGCGTTACAGCTCAAACTCCTGCGCGTCCTCCAGGAACGCCAGTTCGAACCACTGGGCTCAACCAAGACGCAGGAAGTGGATGTGCGTTTTGTGCTTGCCACCAACAAGCCGCTTAAGGCGATGGTTGATGCGGGCACGTTCCGTGAAGACTTGTATTACCGCATCAACGTGGTGAACATTGAGCTTCCCCCCCTGCGGGAACGATCCGGCGACATCTCGCTGCTTGCTGAGCATTTCCTGGGCAAGTACTGCAAGGAGATGAACAAGACGATCACGAGTCTGACTGCCGAAGCCAATCGCGCTTTGCAGAAACACAACTGGCCGGGCAATGTCCGCGAGTTGGAGAATGCGATTGAACGCGCGGTGGTGCTCAGTCGTCGGCCGGTGATTGATATTGATGACCTGCCTCAGACGATCCGCGAGATGGCTGACGAAGCAATTGCTGCCACCCGTCGCAAGGACAGTGATGACGATGCCAACGCCGTCATCCCCGCGCTGGATCACGGCTGGACCCCCATGCCCCTGCAACAGGCGTTGGAAGAACCCGAGCGTCAGATTCTGCTCGCTGCGTTGAAAGCCAATGACTGGAACCGCCAGGAAACCGCCAAACAACTCAACATCAACCGCACCACGCTGTACAAAAAGATCAAGCACTATCACCTGGTTGAAGGCTGAGCCTTGCCTGTCAATTGACCGCTGATTTTTACCACGAAGACACGAAGAGCACGAAGGACACGAAGAATTGATTTCTTTGTATTTCCCAAGGCATCTATCTATGTCTTTGTGGCTATAAATCTTTCAAATTCAAAACCCCAATGCCTTGTCCTTCGTGAACTTCGTGTCCTTCACGTCTTCGCGTTAAACCTCACCCAACAATCACCAGCGAATCGACTCAAAGCCGGTAACCCGATATCATGTCGCAGATGGATATTCTGGCTGCCAACAATCTCACCAAGGTCTACAACGGTCGCACGGTCGTCAAGGACGTTTCGTTTCATGTCGGTGAAGCGGAAATTGTCGGTCTGCTCGGTGCCAATGGTGCGGGCAAAACCACCAGCTTTCGCATGGTCATGGGCATGATCCGACCTGAGAACGGTAATGTGCACTTCAATGGCCAGGAAATCACCAAGCATCCCATGTACCGACGAGCCCAGATCGGCATCGGCTACCTGGCGCAGGAACCGTCGGTCTTCCAGCGACTCACCGTCGAGGAAAACCTCATGGCCATCCTCGAAACCCGACACATGGACAAGCACCAGCGTCGCGAACGTGCTGAAGAACTAATGGCACAGTTCAACCTCACCAAACTCCGACGCCAACAGGCCCGCACACTCTCGGGCGGTGAACGACGTAAACTCGAAATCGCCCGTGCGTTGGTCACTGACCCGTCACTGATCTTTCTGGATGAACCGTTCTCCGCAGTGGATCCGTTGACCATCGAAGAACTGCAGGTCGAAATCAAACGGCTGCGCGATGAACATCACATTGCAGTCCTCGTCACCGACCACAACGTCCAGCGGACCCTGGAAATCGTCGACCGGGCTTACGTCATCTTCGAAGGCACCGTCTTCGCTGAAGGCACACCCAAACAATTGATCAACGACGAGCAGGTCAAGAAACTGTATCTGGGTTCGACGTTCAAGGGCGATGAGTTCGATTAATGAAAGGGATTAGGGATTTGTAATTAGGGATTAGGGCAGATATCCAAACGGCTGCCAGTATTTTTCTTCCCCTAATCCCAAATCCCTAATCACTAATCCCCGAATCATGACCAAAAAAAAATCCACAACCCGACGTCCCAAGCAAGACCACAACCGCAAAGGTGTACCCACGGAGTTCACTGATGCAGCGCGTGGTATCCGACTGCAAAAAGCCCTGGCGGACGCGGGCGTGGCATCACGTCGTGAAGCTGAGCAGATGATCGAAGAAGGTCGCATTTCGGTGAACAAGAAATTGATTACCGCCCTGCCTGCCTTTGTCGATCCGAAAGAAGATATCATCCGTGTCGATGGCAAGGCGATTCACAAAATCGTCAACACCAAAGCCAACGAACGCAAAGTCTGCATCATGCTCAATAAACCCCGTCACTGCATTTGCACATCAGATGACCCACAAGGTCGGCGAACGGTGCTCGATATGGTGCAGTACGACAACATGCCCCGTCTGTTCCCCATCGGGCGATTGGATGCCGAGTCCACGGGGTTACTGCTTCTGACCAATGACGGTGATCTGGCGCAGCAACTGACGCACCCCAGCTATGGTGTCCCCAAGACATACAACGTTTCGATCCGCGGAAAACTGATGCCAGAGGACATTGAGAAACTCAAAAAAGGTTTGGTATTAGCTCATCGCGCGCCACGTGGCATGAAGGTCAAACGCGCCCATGCCACGGAAGTCAAACTCCTGAACTTTGGTCGAGGTGGCAGTGGCGATCGTACCAACGTGAGTATCACCTTGCGTGAAGGCCAAAACCGTGAAATCCGCCGCCTCATTGCAGGCATCGGCTACAAAGTCCGACGCCTGGAACGCGTGAGTATCGGCCCGCTGGTGCTCAAGGGCTTAGCCACCGGCCACTGGCGCATGCTCGAATCCCGAGAAATCAACAGCCTGAAAAAAGCCGCCAAGCAGGCCAAAGCCCAATCGCAGAATGATGCGTAAAATGATCAGCGACACGCCCACGGAAATATCGCAGCGATTGCCGTTTAATCACAGCTGAAACAAATCAGATTGATTACAACAAGTCTCTACTCGGATTTCAGACTGAATACCCAAACTGCTGCATGACGTTGCCAGCAATGTCGGTGATCATTTTCTTTTCGTCTGCACTCAGGTCATCCGGTTTGATGTAGCCTTTTTCGTTGGAACCTGCCATCAATTCACTGGAGACAGCAAAGGTGTTGATCTTGCGTTTCATGACACTGCGATCAATGCCGGTGATGCCCGCGAAACGTTCGATCTGATCGATGATGGGATCGGGATTGTTGATGAGGTTTTCATACTTGATGACTTTGACCTGTTCAAAACCGTAGTTGACCACAGTGGTGAGAATGCCTGCCCATTGGGCTGCGTATTGCTTGAGTTGGTCGGTGGTGGTGATGAACTTGCGACTCTTGGCAGACTTGATGACATCAATGGGATTGCGATAGATAAACAGATATCTTGCCTTGGGCATGAGAATGCGCAGGCGTTCGATCATCTGTGGCTCATTGAGCGGGTTCTTGATTCCCCAACGCTGGTAACCGTACTTTTCGCTGCATTGCTGGTAGACGAGGACGGACTTGTAGAACGCTTCAAAGGCCACCATCATCAACGGCTGGGGGTCGGGCCAGAGATTACTCGTCCAGCCTTCGGTGGTTTGTTCGAGGAACTGTTTTCTCGCTTCCTGGAACTCGGCACCACGTTCGTTGTGGACCTGCACCGAGGAGTGGACGAGTTTGGGGACCACCGACATAAAATTGGTATTCTCGCCGTAGACGATCATCTGTTTGGACGAATTGATCAGACGTTGAAGCAGCGTCACACCGTTGCGCGCAGTTGGTGCGGTGATGAAGACCGGTGTGAGTTGCTGGACATATTGGGCAAGATCGGCCATGAGCGCGGGCTTTCGTTTGAGATGCGAATCGGGGTTGGATTATACCGTATGATCCGTGTGTAATGGGTCGGTTTACGGGGACTATCGGGTGAACACGGATCGCATAACCAGTGACACTTTTGTCAATTACCGATACCTCGCTTTACGCGGGGTTGGCAATATCGCACAATATGGTTGAGTAAGGCAGGAGGTCTAGACGACATGCAGTTGATGAGTTGGTCCATTGCGCGACTGGGTAGCCGGTTCGGGCTGCTGTTTGAGCCGCATCACAAGCGCGTGCGACATTCCGCCCTGGGGCGTTTCCTTGATGCACCCCTGAACCTGGCTGTCGGTCTGGAAGGTCCCGACGGGAAGGTGCGCGTGTTGCCCTTTACGCAGGAAGGTGAATCCTTCCACACCGTCGAGCAATTCGAGCGTGCCAACTCCATCACCTTCCGTGCTTACTCCAGCGATTACCAACTCCGATTTGAGTTCAATATTCACAGCGCCTTCTACCCGCAGGATGAATCGCTGTGTCTGCTGCCTGCCATTTATCTTGAGATGCGCATCAACCCCAGCAAGCCCATCCGCTGGGTGAAACCCAAATTCCCAACCCCCAAAAAAGTCAAGCTGTTTCTCAAGCTCAAACGGCCGGACACGGATATCCAGGTTTTCTGCCCCAATGAGTCGGACGGACTGGGCGGTCGGATTGATCTTGAATATGACGTGGACTTAACGCCGAAGCTCGATCACCTGCCGGTGGACGAAAAGCTTGCTGCTGCCAGCCGCAAGGTGCATGCCTCGGAGCGCATCATCAGTCTGAACCCCGGCGCCATACCCACATCCGAAGGTGATGGTTTGCAGATCGAGCTACCTGTCAGCGAAGAAGGCAGTGGCATTAAATGGCGATTGGTCTGGGGCGCCTTCTGCGGTGACCCGATTCTCAACATCAAGCAAGGCAATGAAGTCGAACGCGCCAAGTTTCGTTATGCATCCATCTGGCCATCACTTGATGACGTGATGTATGCTGCGATCAAGGGCCGTGACGAACGATTGGTGTTATCACGAAACTTCGAAAAGCTCTTGGAGCAGGCGCCCTTGCGTGCTGCTCAACGCCATCTGCTTAACCAGAGTTTTCAGCAATATCTGAGCAACACATTCTGGTGCGAACTGCCTGACCGAACGGATTGGTTTAGCGTCTGGGAAGGCAGCTGCTTCTTTCACTCCACGCTGGATGTCGAATACAACCTCACACCGATGTACCTGTCGCTGTGGCCGAGTTTACTTGCCATGCAGTTTGACCAATGGGCAACCCGTGGCGAGACGCATGAAGCATCCAATGGTATGTACCTGGCACATGATTTGGGTGTCGGTTTTGATGCGACGAAAATGGGCTATGACCATCACATGCCGGTGGAAGAGAACTGCAACTTCCTGCTGATGATGCAGGCCTATGCACATTGGACGGGTGATCTGATCCCAATCCGCAAGCACGAAGATTTACTTCTGAAATTGGCGGACTACCTGCTGTGGACAGACACGGATGACAGCGGCTTTCCCTCCAAGGGCGTTGCCAACACCATTGATGATGCCACCGCAGCGCAGCAGTATTCGCGCAAGCAGACCTACCTTGCCATCAAACGTCTTGCGGCCCTGGCAGCCGTCAGTGACATGCTCATGCAGATCAACAAGACGGAACTGGGGCAGATGTACCAGGATATCGTCGACCGCTTTTCGCCCATCGTCGAGAAGACGGCATGGCGTGGCGATCACTTTGCGGTCTGCGTGGATCGCTCCACCGTGGGCGTGCGTGATGCGTGGACCAATCGCCCGTTGACGGATGATGAAATCGACGGGGCTGATGCGTACAGCATTTACTCGTCCAACGGCCTGCTTTTGCCGATGATGTGCGGCCAACCGTGGCTCATTTCCGAAAGCAAAATCCGTCGCGACCTGGTCAGCTCAGTCCGCGAAACACTCGGACATTACGGCTGTGGGCATAACGATCAGGAAATCGAAAACGTCTGGATCTCGCAAAATCTCTGGCGTGATCACATGATGCGTTATCTCGGTGCTTCAGGTCCCAATCGTGCACAGGGTTACTGGGACATGCAGGTGATGAGCAACACGTTCGGCCAATGCTACGGCTTTGTCGATACCTATGTCACCAACAATCTGAGCTTCTACCCGCGTGGCGCAACCACGTTCGGTTACCTGCTCTCCTACCCACGTTTGACCATCGACCGTCTTGCCCCCGGTGGTGCGCGTATCAGTGTCGACCCGGATCACGGTTATGCACAACGTTGGCCACTGCTACCGCTCGCCGACTGGAAAGCTGGCAAAATTCCGGTGTGTGTGGTGGACTGTGGCGGTGACGAAGACGTCTGCCGCGTGGTCATCGAAACCCAACTCGAATCCGTGATCATCCGCGGACAGGATGAAGGCAAAACGGGAATGATCGGGTAAGCCCCGGGAGTCCCCCAAAAGTTTCACGGATACGTTCAATGGACAAACAAAAAAACCGCTTGCGGTTTAGCAGTCACTGAATCAATGAATACCATCAATATCGCATCGAGACGTAGCGCTAAACCGCAAGCGGTTATTAAAATTCAAAATCCGAAATGAAACCGTCTTACTCGTCGATGCCCAGATCGCCCTTGGTCAGCAGTGACTCAAAGACAAAGCCTGCACCTTCGATGTTTTCACGGGCGCCTTCCTGACGATCGATCACAGCAACGATCTTCACAACCGTGACACCCAGCGAGGTCAGCAGCTTGGCTGCTTCGAGGACCTGACCGCCAGTGGTGGCGATGTCTTCGACGATGACGACGCGGTCGCCTTCTTCGAACTTGCCTTCGAGTTGCTTGGCCGTGCCGTAGTCTTTCTTCTGGTTACGGATGAGAATCGAGGGCTTCCCCGTTGCCATGGACGTGGCGGCCACCAGCGGAATCCCGCCGAGTTCGGCACCGGCGAGGCGGTCGACCGAGTCATCCACATGCTCGGCAAAGCGCTTGCCCAGTTCCGCGAGAATGTCCGGCTGGGTTTCGAAAAGATATTTGTCGAGATAGTACTTACTCTTGCGACCGGAGCGCAGGGTGAATTCACCACGCAAAAGGGCCGCTTCAGAGATCCGTTCGATGAGTTGTGCTGTTTCCATGGGCCAGAGTATACGGTTTTTTGTGTGATTTGAAAAAACCAATTGATGCGTTTTGATTTAACCACGAAGCGGCACGAAGAGCACGAAGGACACGAAGTTATTAAAGGCTGTTTGAACCGTTAAGGCAAAAATGTTTAGGTTAAATTGAAGGATGGTTTGTCAAAGGTCAAATAAATCAATTCACTTGTCCTGGCATTGAAGTTGTATTTTCTTCGTGTCCTTCGTGCTCTTCGTGTCTTTGTGGTTTGAACATAACGGTACACTAGTCACATGCGAATCATCGGTATTGATCCCGGCTTGCGAATCTGTGGCTATGGGTGCGTCCAGATCGAACGCGGAGCACTCGAACCGACCCTTGTCGAGGCAGGCATCATCAAACTCAACACCAAGGCCGACATCCCCGATCGCCTGATGCAACTGCATGAGGAACTCACAGACCTCATCACCGAGATCAAACCCGACCAGATGGCGGTCGAAAAACTCTATGCCCATTACAAGCATCCACGGACAGCCATCCTCATGGGCCATGCACGCGGGGTGATTCTGCTTTGCGCCAAGCAGGTGAAGATACCCGTGATCGACTTACCTTCAACGGAAGTCAAAAAATCCTTCACTGGCTATGGGCATGCTTCCAAATCACAAATCCAACTCGCGGTTCAAACCCAATACTCCCTGCCCGAGCCCCCCTCCCCGCCGGACGTTGCCGACGCCATTGCCATTGCCACCACACATGCCCGTCGCATTGCCGTGGAACAATTGGGGTAATCAAGCATCTAATGCAAGCATTGGATACCTTAACGCGTTATGCCTGAGAAAATACCCGCACATTTTCCCGGACACGGGGCAGAACTTGGGGTATGATGAATCGTACTTGGCTCTTGGGCTTTCATCACGAAAACCCGCAAGTCGGGGGCGTTTACTATTTTCTTGTCATGGGGAATTTGAGATGATCAATCGATCCGGCCTGGGTTTTGTCGTTGCCACATTGTCACTGGCTTTTTTTCTCACAGGTTGTGAATCCACCGGTTCAACCAATTCAACCAAACACCCACGCGTCCGTGTGATCACGCCCGGTCAGGTGTACACCACCCATCGCTGGTCGGCAGCGGAACTCTCGCAAGACGTGGCAACACGTTCCATTCGCGTCACACGCAATGCCAGCTACCACGTGATCTGCCTCAACAAATCAGAAAAACCTCATGTCCATGACAGACATGACCTGGTGGTCACCGTCCTCTGCGGACAAACCCGTTTGCACCTGAACATGAAGAGTTATGACCTGAACCCCGGCGATGTCGTGGAAATCCCTCGGGGCACGCTGCACTGGGTCGAAAACCTCAACCCATCAGGCCCACCCGCTGAAGCCTTCGCAGTCTTCACCCCTCCCTTTCAGGGGAAGGACGTCCGTTTCGTGAACGTGCCGAGGCAGTAAATCACAAGTTGGTGTCAGATGATTGATCTCACTGAAAAAATTCTGGTGACATTCCTCATTGCGATCCCCATGTTTCTGATCTTCATATCCAATGGACATAGCCCCAACACAAGAGGATTGCATGCTGTCTTTTACCATGGCAATGACTGGCAATTGATTCGAAAGATTTGTTTCCGCGACGATCACACATGGCGCCCCATCGCAAAAACAGGCTTACTCGGATTGCTTGCAGTAGCTATCTCATGTGTTTGGATTGCATAACCATCAAATTTGCCGGAGTTGGTATGGGTGATATCAAAAGCCCCAAACTGCTGTATTTCAAGGGTTTTTTGTTCTTTGCAATGGGTGTGCTGGCAGCGGGAATCGTACTGCTGCTTTACCCGGATTGGCGACTGGCAATCCTGCTGGGCGTAATGGTCTGGGCCTTTGCGCGAGCGTATTACTTTGTGTTCTACGTCATCGAACACTACATCGACCCCGAGTTCAAATTCGCAGGTCTTGTCGACTTTGGCAAGTATGTGCTTAAACGTCGGTATCGGGACACTGGATCAAACCATCGCAAGCCGCCAGATGAATGACCGCAGGGAATGAATCTGACGGGTCGATCTCAACAAGCACCACACCAATGAGTACCAGAAACACCCAAGCGATCTCTTCATGGTTGGGTGGCTTACAACGAACCGACTGATCAGGCCAGCAAAAATCATCATCACGGTCACAGCCAAAACGATAGCTGTGATCATCACGGGACAATCAACTGCAATGTCGCATGAATCACGCAGAAAAACGCATCACTGCGATTGGGATTGAGACTGAACCTGGCCAGCGTTGTTGGTTTGCGTTTGCGTGTTGAGGCGCATGGGTTGATTGAGCGGTTCGACATCCACACTGACTTTGATGTTGTGGAACCCACCGCCCAAGACCACGCCTTTGACCGGTGAAACGTCTTCAAAATCCCGACCCCAGGCCAAGGTAATGTGCTGGTCATTAACGATAGCAGAGTTGGTCGGATCAAAGTCGATCCATCCCTGGTCCGGGCAGTACACAGCAACCCAGGCATGTGAGGCATCCGCACCGACCAATCGCGGCTGTCCCGGTGGTGGGATAGTGCGCAGGTAACCACTGACATACCGCGCGGGCAAATCCAAACTCCGCAGGCAGGCAATCATCAAATGTGCAAAGTCCTGACAGACACCACTACGCTGTTCAAAGACCTTATCCACGGTGGTGTAAATCGTCGTGCTGGTCGGGTCGAACTTAAAGTCCTCGTGAATGCGTTCACACAGTTCATGCGCTGCATCGAGAATCGGCCGATTGGGCGTGAAGGATTGGAGCGTGTAGTCACAGAGCAATTCCAAGCCCGGTGCCAAAGCAGAGTCGAACGTGTATTGGTAAGCATCCAACCCGTCATCCGTCAGATCGCTCATCAAGCTGTCACGAACCTGTTCCCAGGGACGCGACATATTCTGGAGCATCGGTTGGCGGGGTTGAACCTGCACCGTGCCAACGGACTTGACGATCATCTGGTTGTGCGGATGTTCCAGTGAAGCAAAGGCAATGCGATTGCCAAAAAAATCATTGCGTCGATTAATCACATCCGGCCGGGGTGTGATACTCAGATCATAACTTTGCCAATCCTGATTCTTGACCGGGCGCGGGAGCATATGCAAAGCACTGTGGCTGACTGTGGCAGGCAGGCCGTAGTGATACTCGGTGATATGCGTAACGCGGTAAAGCATGGCGGTGAAGCTTGATTCGGTTCCAACACAAATAAACAATCGCAGGACATAACGTATCCGGCAATGCAAGGTCAAAGTATTTTACTGCTTCGCGGAGTTCCACGCTTAAAACGCAAACACCGATATTCAGAACTGATGAATAACTTCGGGAAAACCAACACGACTGCGAGATACAACCGATGCTTAAACCGCTTCCATACCCAGTGAAGCGGGATTCTGCGAAGCCAGTGACAGCGACTGGACCGGCTGAGCATGCACCAGATACCGCTGCGTTAACTGGTCACTGAGCACGGGCAATTCACTGATCAGTCGGTTAAGCAGTGTCGAAAGTTCTTCACGTCGGCCGAGATTGTCTCGTTTGGAGATTTGCTGCACATCTGCAAGACGCAACGCTGAGAGCAACATGAGAATATGCCTTTGCTCACTGCTGCGTTGACCGTCGATTGGTTCGTGGGGCAGTGTGTCAATGTGCTGCGATAGCTGCGTGAACTGAAAGCCGACACTTTGCGGATTGGTCTCATCAAATAGCAACAAGTCGAGCACCGGCATGGCGGCAACCGTGGTCTGATAGCGGCTGCGGTAAGTCATGTTACTGCTGGCAATCTCCAATGCCGCATCAAGCAACGGCAACTCATGCTCGGCTTGCGGGACCACCAGTTCATCAAGCAACGTCGCAGTGAAAACGGCACGTTCCAGGCGACGACCCATCATCAAAAATCGCCAACCCTGTCCCTGCGTCATACTCTCATGACTGAACCCGGCAAATGCGGTGAACGGCACGAGTAACTCATCGAGAAGTCCAAGCAGTTCACTCATATCAATTGATTTGGAGGCATCCGACAATCGACGGTAAATCTGACTGAGCAACCGCCAGGTGTCCAGACTGATACGATCTCGCACCACCGCACCCAAACGACGGATGTGATGACAAATCGACAGCAGGCCAAAGTCCATCTCTTCATCGAAGATCACCGACTGCAGATAAGCCATCGAGCGATCAAAGTCCTGCAACGGTGAATCGATCGGCCCGCCTTTGGGTGTCACATACGTCTTGCGCCCCATGAGCAAAAACAGGTGTGGCAACTCAGGGCAGGAAATCTCCTCTGCCTGCTCGACCATGCGATACATCATCGCCCGCGACAGTCGAACCAGTGATTCGGCACGCTCGACATAGCGTCCCAACCAGAACATGGTGTCTGCTACGCGGGACGGCAAATCCTGTGTCTGGCGTGCGAGTTTGACGTTGTGCACATCACTGTTGAGCATGCTGAAGGGATTGACCGGTCCGTCGGAGAGCACCCATGCGTCCTTGGAACCACCGCCCTGCTGCATGGAGACGATCTTGGAATCCTGCGCGGAACTGATACGCGAGAGCCCGCCGGGCATGACGGTGTATCCCCCATCGCCTGTCGCAGCAACATACACGCGCAGCATCAGATGTCTTGGGACCAGTTGCCCGTCCTGCCAGATGGGCGCGGTTGAGAGTGTGACACTTTCCTGGCCGATGTAGTGATGGGGCTTGGCAAGAATCTTTTCGCGCAGGTCATCGGTCTCATCTTTGCTGAGTGTCTCACCAAAAATCGGACGGGCATGATGTCCCTGGAATGCAGGCTTGATCACCAGTTGATTCAGATGTTTCAGGACGTATTGACGCTCTTTGACATGACCACACCACCACGTTGCCAAACTCGGGAGCATGGCTTCTTCACCGGTGATTTTTCGACATAACGGGCGGAAGAACGGCATGAACGACGGGGTTTCAATCACACCGCTACCCAGCGCGTTGGCAATGGTCACCTCGCCTGCTGCTGCTGCCTGAACCAACCCGGAGATGCCCAATTGTGAATCGGCGCGGAGTTCCAGTGGATCACAGTATTCATCATCGGTACGTCGGAGAATCACATCGACGCGCTGCAAGCCACTGAGCGTTTTGAGATACACCTTGTTATCCCGCACCGCCAGGTCACCGCCCTCGACGAGGGTCAAACCCAGATAGCGGGCAAGGTATGCATGTTCGAAATAGGTTTCGTTGTAAGGGCCGGGGGTGAGCAGCACGATGCGCGGGTTGTCGCGACCCGGGGGTGCCAATCTTGCCAAAGTCTCACGGAGTTTGGAGAAGAACATGGCTAACCGCTGCACACCACATTGGCGGAAGAGTCCGGGGAAGGTGCGGGACATGACCACGCGATTCTCCAACGCATAGCCTGCACCGGAGGGCGCCTGCGTTCGGTCATCGACGACCCACCATTGGCCCGATGGGTTTCGCGCCAGGTCAACGCCGTAAAGCACCAGATGCTGATCATTGCGTGGTCGAATCGCATTGCAGGGTCGCAGGTAATGCGGGTTGCCATAAATCAGATCTGCAGGCAGGACGTTCTCACGGATGAGTTTTCGTTGCCCATACAGATCCGTTAAAACATGGTTGAGCACCGTCGCCCGTTGGATCAAGGCTTTTTCCAGCTTCGCCCATTCATCTTGACCAATGACCAGCGGGATTGGATCAAGCACCCACGGACGCTCCATGCCACGCGGATCACCGTAGACGTTGTAGGTCACACCGTTGTCCTGGATCAATCGCTGAGCGTTCTGCCAACGGGTGTTGATCGTAGGGACATCCAATTGCTGCAAGCCGGTGATGAAGCGTGACCAATGCGGGCGCATCTGCCCCCGCACGTCGAGCATCTCGTCAAACGTCCCATCTTCGAGTTTGTAGGTGGTGACAGGTGTGGTCATGGTATTCGTCATAGGGATTCGTGATTAGCCATTAGGGATTAGGGGAAAGGCATTTCAATATCGGAATCGCTTGGGCATCATTTTTTTCTTACCCTAATCCCAAACTCCTAATCACTAATCCCTCACTTTCCCCATCATTGTAACGGCAAACGTCGCAGGTCGAGTGTCACCGGCATCTCGGGGCTGCGTTCAAGTTGGCGGACCTGAATCGGGCCAGGCGTGTGACCGATGCTGTGGAAGCGTTCCACGCGACGGGTCTCGGCTTCCAAGGCATTGACGGGGAAGATTTCATGCGAACGACCACCCGGATGCGAGACGTAATACGTACAGCCACCAATCGCGCGGGAGTTGTAACGGTCAAACAGGTCCACGACCAATGGCGCATGCACCGGGATGGTCGGATGCAGACAGTTGGGCGGCTGCCAGGCTCTGAAACGCAGGCCTGCAACAAATGTCCCCGGTTCACCAGTCGGAGTTAACGGCAATTCAACACCATTAACCGACACCGCATGACGGCCTTCAATCATTCCTGTGACTTTGACCTGCACACGTTCCAATGACGAATCGACATATCGCGCGGTCCCGCCCTGCGTGGCTTCTTCACCAAGGACAAGCCAGGGCTCGATGGCTTGACGCAACTCAATGGTCACCCCGTCATAGGTCACGCGCCCCACCACCGGGTAACGGAACTCAAAATGCGTTGCAAACCAATCCGGGTGGAAGGACATGCCTGCATCATGCAGATCGCGCAACACCTGATTGAAATCCTCATGCACATAATGTGGCAGCAGGTACCGGTCATGCAAAGCGGTCCCCCACCGTGTCAACGGCGCGGTGTATGGTGTCTCCCAGAAATGCGCAATGAGCGCACGAATGAGTAATTGCTGTGTCAGTGACATCCGCGCATGAGGCGGCATCTCAAAACCACGCAGCTCCAGTAACCCCAGTCGCCCCGTCACGCTGTCGGGCGAATACAGCTTGTCAATACAGAACTCTGCACGATGCGTATTGCCGGTCAGGTCGGTGAGCAGGTGACGATACAGACGGTCGACAATCCACGGGGGCATGTACATCCCGCCTGGCTTGGGTGTCTGCGAAAAAGCGATCTCCAGTTCGTACGCAGCATCGGGCCGACCTTCATCCACACGCGGTGCCTGGGAAGTCGGGCCGATGAACATGCTGGAAAACAGGTAACTCAGTGACGGGTGATTGACCCAGTATCCGATCATGGATTTAAGCAGGTCAGGTCTGCGAAGGAACGGTGAGTCTGCAGGGGTGCGCCCGCCGACGACGATATGGTTACCGCCACCGGTCCCGGTGTGTCGCCCGTCGAGTTGGAATTTTTCGGTACCCAGGTACGTGTTGCGTGCTTCGTCATAGATGGTATTGGTCACATCGACCATTTGCCGCCATGAATGCGTTGGCTGGATGTTCACTTCAATCACACCCGGGTCCGGCGTCACCTTGAGCATGTCCACGCGACTGTCGTAAGGCGGTGTGTAACCTTCAATGAGGACCGGCATCTCCAGTACGGCAGCGGTGTGTTCGACAGCAGCGACCAGGTCAAGATAATCCTCAATGGTCTTGGTCGGTGGCATGAAGACATACATCCGACCCTCACGTGCTTCTGTACAAATCGCGGTGCGCATCACCCAGTGAGCCGACTCACCGGGCTTGGGCATGCGGTTCCACGGCGCGTTGTCGATCGACTCGGCATAGCCATAGGGGACCACTTCCGGCTCATCCCAACCCTGACCCACATGCGTGATTTTACGCCTGTTTTTCTGAGCTTTCTTGCCTTTACCGGGTGTTGATGGATCGTCTTCTTCAATCTCCTCTTCCCAAACCGCACCGGGGTGATGCTTGCTCTGTGGCATGATCATCGCACGACGGGTTGGCAACGCAGGACGCTGTACAATCGGGTCCGCCGGATGCAGGTACGGGTACTCCTCCTCCTTGACCCAGGGTAGTGACTCAAGCGGCAAACGAAGTCCCACCGGCGAGTCACCGGGGATCAGATACAGCCGTTGACCACGCAGCATCCACAAACCGCTATGCCACGCCGGCCCGTCATAGGTGAAGTTTCGTTCAATCGGCAGGACATATCCCACCGGTGTCCCAAGCCCACGCTCAAATACACGCAATAGGCGCGCACGTTCCTCAGCATCATCAAGCTTGGAGTCACTGGGATCAACATTCACCGGCAATTCACGTTCACGCAGGGCATACTTAACCGGATCTTCGAAAGCCGGGATGATGTAGTGATCCTTGACCTCCATCTGCCTTGCAAACTCAACCATGAACTTCAGCGCATCCTCATGCGTCAAGCCATAGTCCCTGGTTTCATCACCAATCAGCGAATCGTCTTCCCAGATGGGAACACCGTCACGCCGCCAGTACAAACCCAACGCCCAGCGTGGCAGTTGTTCACCGGGATACCATTTGCCCTGACCGTAATGCAGCAAGCCACCGGGGCCGAACTTGGCGCGCAGGCGTTTGATCAATTCGTCTGCCATCGGTTTTTTGGTTGGGCCGACCGCGCCGGTGTTCCATTCTTCGCCTTCCTGATCGAGGATGGAAACGAATGTCGGTTCACCGCCCATGGTCAATCGGACGTCGTTGTTAAACAGGCGTTGATCGACGACGTCACCGAGTTCATTAATGGATTGCCATTGGCCTTCGGTGTAAGGCTTGGTGACGCGTGGGTCTTCGTGGATGCGGGTGACCGACATCTCGACATTGAAGTCGACCTTGGATTCGGTGACGCCACCCTCGATGGGTGCTGCGCCAATGGCGTTGGCGGAGGTGGCCAGGGGGATGTGCCCCTCACCGCAAAGAAGACCGCTTGTGCCATCAAGTCCAACCCAACCGGCCCCGGGCAGGTACACCTCACACCATGCATGCAGATCACACACGTCATGCGCCACCCCTGCGGGCGCATTGGGGTCTACGGGTTTGAGATCGGGGGCAAGCTGGATGGAATAGCCTGAGACAAAACGGGCTGCCACCCCAGCACGCCGGAAAAGATTCACCATCAGCCAGGCAAAGTCGCGGCACGACCCCTTGCCTTCTCTGAGTGTACGTTCTGGCGTGTAGACCCCCGGATCCATACGGATGGTATAGCCAACGGACTGGTTGACCAGTTGGTTGACTTGAACGAGAAAGTCGATCGTCTTTTGCTTGCTGAGATCAATTTTTTCAAACAGTTCCTGGAACCGGCCACGTAGCGGCATCTTTGCGAAGTACGGTCGAAGTTCGCGCGTCACCTGTTTGGAGTAGGTAAATGGGTATTCCTCCGCTCCCTTCTCCAGGAAGAAGTCAAAGGGGTTGATGACGGTCATGTCTGTGATCAGGTCAATTTCGAGACTGAACAAACGCGTCTTTTCAGGAAAGACCAGTCGGGCAAGATAGTTGCTCTGCGGGTCCTGCTGCCAGTTGATGAAGTGGCCGTCGGGTTTGACCTTCATCGAGTAACTGACAATCGGTGTGCGACAATGCGGTGCCGGCCTGAGTCGGACTACCTGGGGCCCAAGTTCCACAAGGCGGTCATAGTGATATTCAGTCTTATGGTTGAGCGCAACGCGGATGGTCATGGCAGAAAAAGTTCCTCACAGCCAATCAACAGGCGTTACACCCTTGTCGGAGTGCCTAGTTCTTATGCACCTGTCGGTCTCGTGCCTGTTGATCGTACACAAACGCCTCGGTTTTCAGGGCGACAGGTGCATTTATTTTATGCAACAGACAGACATGCAAACAAGATGCCGAAAATGTAACCATATGTTTGAAATGGGATGGGATGAGATGACTTGTGGATCGCAGTCAATGAATGCGTGAGGCATTGAGGGATCAGCGTGATATGGGTTTAACGAATCTGTATGACTGGCCAGGGAGCTCCGCCCCCCGGACCCCCTTGCGAGTTCGGTACACCTTGGCAAGTGGGTGCCTGCTTGCATCCAAAGGAATGACTGACAAACATGAGATGGGGTGCTACCCCAAACCCCGCCAGCGTTCCGCCGCTGGATCACGTCCCCCAGGAAGGGCTGGGCCTTGGATGTCTGGTGTATGCAGATCAAAATGCTTATTCGGATATTGTTTGGAACACCCAACACGCATGGCATGTTCATCGATCGATGATCGCGTTGTGAACTGATGTTCTGAATCACTCGAGCATTCCAGCTTCCGGGGGGCTTCCGGGGGCAGCGATCCAACGGCTGCCCGTTGGTGGGGTTTGGGGCAAAGCCCCATCGCAATTCTGGTCTTCAATCATTTGAATGCAAGACGTAAACAAATCTTGCCCGATAACAGCACCCTCCCAAGGGGGTCCGGGGGGCGAAGCTCCCTGGCCAGTAAAATCCCGCCTCATCAAACACCACTATTCCTGTTCTGGAACACGCACCTGCTCGTTCCCCAACAACACCTGCGCAATCTCCATTTGACGCTGCTGGGCCTGCTGATGCAACGTTCGAGTCCGTAGAGCCTGATGGGCAAACATCGCGGACATGGCGGTGACGGCCAAGGTGATGATCCCTGCCACACCGACCACCACAAGCATGCTGAATCCACGACGATTGTTTGATGTGACACGACGTGTTTGACACTTACCTGTCATGTTGCATCTCCTTGAGCATTGTCACACTGAGTAAACGCATGGTCACCGGATCCCGTGAAAGTTGATTGCCAATCACAGCCGTGACACCGGCTGGTGCAATCTTGAAATTCATCTGAACCATGTTGCCTGGGAAGTACCGCTGACGATCCGACTGCTTTCGCACCCATTGCAAGCCTGCATCATCCAATGACCACTGAACTGATCCATCATCGGTAGCCAATTGCAGTTCATGCTCAGACACCACCGTAACGGTCTTTGCATCCCAGACATCTTCCCGCAATTGGTCGACCATCGCATCAACCTGTTTGAGTTCGGGGATCACCGTGTGCTGAGCTTTGATCAATTTGGTGGATGTCGTGAAGATGAATGAAGTCAATAGCAACAGCAAGAAGCAAAAGCCAATCACAAAGAGCATTTCAATCAACGTGTAACCGTGTTGTCGTCTCATGGCATCACTCCCACATACTCGCTGCGAATCAGTCCGACCAGTGAAGCCTGCTGCCCATCGTGTGTCACCGTCAGACGCACCCAGGCATAGCGTTGATCGTCCGGCTGATCATCGAGCAATGTCATGGTGGTTGATTCGCTGCGCACGACGGTCTGCCCCGACAACTGCATGTCCGCCAACTGTGCTTCAGCCAGGTACACCGCCTGACGACGACTTGCCATGATGATCTGCGACTCGCGGACTTTGCCGAGCGTTGCCAGCAGTAACACCAACATGAACATGACCACCGACAAGCCCACCATGAACTCCATGAGGACATAGCCATGTCGAATCGATTGACCTTTGGGTTTTAGCATCAATACATCCCCGTAAATTCTGCACAGTGTTGAATCAGGTGAACCAACGGCGAGAACATGCCGATGCAAATCCACCCCACTGGAAAGGCAATGAGCATGATTGTCACCGGCGCGGTCATGGCACTGAACCAGACCAGACGTTGCTGTGCCAACACCGTGTAATACTCCGCCAGATAGCGCAATGATTGTGGCGAATACTGTTGCGTCGAACTGTTGAGCATGGTGGTGAACGTTTTGGGCAAACCGGCAAACCGGGCTGCCCGAACCGCGTCTTCTCCATGGTTGAGAAAAAATAAAAATCGCTTGAGCTTGGGTTTGAGAATCGCATGCGACAAACTCTCATGCGCCAGACTTACTGCCTGGTGTAATGGTAAAGACACCGCCAAACCGTCAGCAATCTGGTGAGCTGCCTTGGCCCACTGACCCGGCCGATGTACCGAACGAAAGCCCGGCAAATACCAACCCACAAACTGTGAACACGCTCCCAGAATCCCATCACGATTGCGTGCATACCAAAGCACCAACACCGTTGCCAAAATCGGGATCAGCATAATCGACCCCGGGAAAACCTGCCCCGGCAAAGAGCCCCCCAACCACCGTGATAAATTCATCACCGACTGTGTCATCGGCGGTAACTCCGTGCCAAAGTCCTCGAAGATTTTCTCGAACTTGGGCACAATGAAAATCATCAAAGCTGAAAGTAGAAAACTGCCAACGAAGAAATTTAAAATCAGGTACCGCCAACCCGGCCCGCCATGTGTCATGCGGTTGGTCTGGTTGACCATCTGTTCATCCAGGTACCGCTCAAGCGCCTGGGGCAAGTAACCAATACGATCCGATGCCTGAAGCAGACGAATCTGCTGCCTGGGAATCTCCGGCACGCTCATCGCCAATGCATCACTGATGCTCAACCCCTGCTCAATCTGCACAGCAACAGATTCAAGACGTTGACTGAGTTTGCCATACTCGGACCTGGCTGCAGATTGAAGCACATGCACCAACGGTAACCGTGCATTAAGGGCGCGTCTGACATGCATGAGCACACGCATCACCCGACGCTGACGAATCCGCACCACCGTCGGATGCAAGACCAACAACGGGAAAAGCATGCCGGGGATATAGAGCGTGGTGAACACAAAAACGATGCCAAAAATTTCGCCAATATCCGCAACCGAAGCCAACACCCCTGCCAACACACAAAGCACTTCAACCGCCACCAGGGCATAAAGCACCAGTTTCAAACCGCCATAGATAAATTCGAGAAACTCCGACCAGGCTTCGCTGGTAAATAATCTCCGCCAGGGGAATAACGAAACTACAAAAATTAACAGGCTGTTAAACAAGATCGAAAACAAACTGAAAAGAAATAGTTCAATGGGCCTAACGTGATACGTTGCCATTGGTGGTCGTGCCTGATGAAAAGTATATTGCCAAAACAATGTGCCAACTACACCGATAATGGTTACTAAGCGAACCGAAACATTAAAACGTTTCTCATGCAGATTCCGAAAAAACCGACTGGGCATAGGGCTAATCAAGACAAGATAAAACAACAATCCCAAAAGTGTTGCTAAAGCAAGGCGTGGCTCATTGATGTCAAACAACCGTACGCCCATCAATAACAAGCCTACACAAAGCGTGATATTTAGATATCGAAACAGGTAATTCATGATCCATGCTTTCCCAAGATATCAGCGACACACCCTCGGGACGTGTCGCAGTGATTGTCAAACGACCACAAGCAATCACCATTGATCATGTCAGATTCGTCAGCAGCTTGACCAGTGGCAGGAACAATCCCAACACACTGAATCCGATGAGCAGGCCCATGCCAATCATGAGGATCGGTGTGAGCACGGTCTCCATGGACATCGTGCGCAGGTAAGCTTGCTGGCGGTACATGCTGGATAAATCCTCCAGCGAAGATTCAAGTGCTGCAGCATTCTCCGCCAACTCGATGGTCGCCAACACCGTCGGTGGCAGGACGGTTAATGTCTCAATGCTGGCAAAGGGACGGCCCTGCTCAACACAGTCAATGACTTTGCGGGTATCCGTTTTGACTGAGGGTAAACCAATGAGGTCCGACGACAATGCCATCGCATGCGGCAAATCCATCGAAGCGTTAATCCCCATGCGAACACTGTCACACCAACGCGCAATGGCATTACGTCGTAACACCGGCCCGACGAAGGGAACAAAGCGCATCACACGGTCAAGCAGGTCCTGCCACCATGGTGTGAATCGCATGGTGAGGGTCACAAGAACAAACGAACCGATGGCAATGAGCAGCGTTGGGATGATGATGTAACCCATGTTGAAAAACGCAAGCATCATCACTGTCAAACCAGGCAGATCGGTATCAAAGTCTTCATAGATGTGTTCAAACTGCGGGCCGACATAAAACGACATGAACCCCATGATCGCAATGAAAAACAGCAACACGATGATCGGATAGGCAAAGGCGCGTGCCAACGAGGTTTTGAGTTGGCCGACGAGTTTGAGATGTTGTCCCAGATTAAACAGTACGCCGGGAAGCCGACCGGTTTGGGTGCCAACTTCGATGAGTCGGGCATACATGACGGGGAAATGCTGGCGTTGGGACTCGAAGGCATCAGCTAAGGATTGGCCTTGATTCAGTTCGGAGACGACATGCTCGACCGCCGTTTTCAAGCGCGAAGATTGAAGGTCCTGAGCGATGAGTTTAAGCCCTTGTTCGACGGGCATGCCGGACTTGGTGAGGTTGATGAGTTGTTCGTTAAAAAGGTGTAAATCCGTGCCGGAGATCGCACGGCGGGGCCAGTTGAATAACGACTTCTCCGTGGGTTTCATTTCCAGCACGGTGAGTCCCAGACTCACGAGTTGTTCGCGGGCGGCCTGCACGTCGGTTGCTTCAAGCGTGCCGTTGAACGGACTGCCGTCAGGGCCTTGCGCCCGGTATTGGAGGGTCATACATTGACTCATTGATCATCTCCCAGAATGCGTTGCACTTCGGCGTTATCCGTTAGACCTGCTGCGACCATCTGCATGGCGATCTCGCGCAGGGGTTGGTGGTCGGCTTGTTGCGAAATGGTGCGCGAGAGTGTTGGTAAATCAGCACCCTTGAGAATCGCAGCACGCAGCGCATCATCCATCATCGCGATCTGGGCGACAGGCAATCGACCATGATATTGACCGCTGTCGTCCAGACTGCGTAACAGGCGCTGGGTCATGACGGCATACACCGCGCTGGTGATTTGATAGGCGGGGATGTCCATCTCAAGCAACCGTGCAATCGCACCCGCTGGTGAACCGGCATGGAACGTGGCAATGAGACGATGACCGGAAAGTGCAGCCCCCATCGCTATGGAAGCGGTCGTATGATCACGAATCTCACCGAGCATGAGCACCTGCGGGTCCTGCCTCAGAACGCTGCGTAATGCACGCTCATAGGTCAGTTCACCAAACGGTTGAACCTGTATCTGTGTCACCCCCGGCAGGTCACGTTCGACGGGGTCTTCCAGGGCGATGATGCTTTGACCGGGCTGCACGTTAGCCAGTTCATCGAGCAGTGCGTAGATGCTTGTGGTTTTCCCTGATCCGGAAGGGCCCGTAATGAGAAGCATCCCCTGCTGCTGCGCGATGAACCGGCTTAGTGCATGACTGACCGACGAAGGCAGCCCCAGTTCATTGAGATTTTTAGGTTGAATCAATTCCGCAGGCATCCGCACCACCGCACGCAAACCCTGTGTGGTCGGCATGATCGACAGTCGCAGTTGCAAAGGCTTATCCAACGTGGGCAGCGATGCATCAATGCGACCTTCCTGGGGCAGGTCCTGGCGGTAAGTGAGCAGTTGTGCCATCACCATCAGGCGCGTGACCATGCTCCGGCCGACCGCGGTTTCGAATTGCTCGATGACGGTAAGTAAACCATCAACCCGCATGCGAAGCTCATAGCCATGGGCAATGGGTTCAAGATGAATGTCCGACGCCTGTTGGTCGATGGCCAACTGCAACATGGCAGTGACACGCAGCGGTGTGTCCGGCGTGTCGGATAACGTCTTGCGTAAGTCTGTGGACATGGGTACTCCGAAAGGTGATTGATCGTTGAGCAATGTGACAGCAAACCAGAATTAATGATCTGACTTTTCAACAACCAAACGCCTCATCGTTTGGTTATAGGCATTTAAAAAACCATCCCCAAAGTCGCAGAGATAGGGTTTGTCGGAGTAGCTTCCTACTGCCCAGATTTCCAAACCATTTTTTACGACCCCGGTGTTTAATTCGTGTGCGCCCGGTTTTGAAAATTCAGGTCGATCTTGAATCTGAAACAAACGTCGATGACCATCCTGGTAATCCAACCGAGCCCTTAAAAAGCCAATCGATCCAGCACTTTCCCGAACTTTGTTGATTGCGTACGATCGCTCCTGCATCCACAGGATGGCCATGGCTGCATTACACAAAAGCGACACGATCAAAAGGACTGCCAGCACCGACGTTGGTTTGAACTGTTTTTTCAATGTTGTTCCCCCTTATCCCAAACTATTGCCCGGGCATGGTGGTGGTCTCCCCGAAAAGGTTGATGGTCTGTGAACGTTCAGGGCGGGGAGCGGGTTGATGGTCGACGGATCGCCACAGGGCAACGCCGAATGCCATGGCCAAGGCGAGACTGAGGATCAGCCAGAACTTGTTGATCGAACCCCAGAGCAGCACGATTTTGGGAACACCGCCAATCGCTGCCTGGGCGTAACCGCTGGCTAACGCCATCTTGCCAAGTTTCATGGATAGTTCAGGTGGGACGACCATATGCGAGTAGCTGCTGAGAATGGCTGGAAGCGCAGCGACACTGAGGTGTTTTTCGTTGAGTTGTTCGCGGAGTTTTTCGATGGCATGCTTGATGTAGCGATGCGTTGTCGCAGTGGACCAACCATGTTTGGCAGCGATCTGGCGTTGACTGATGCCCTGGAGAAAATGCTCAACAAGTAAGTCGCGCTGATCATCGGGCAGTAAGTCCAACGCTTCATCCAAGTGTGATTCGAGCTGCTTCCAACTGGTCACCTGTTGCGAGGCTTTGAACTGATCGTGAGCATAGTTGCGTTCGCGTGTATTGCGTGCCTGATCGGATCGAATCATGTCGATGGAAAGGCGGACAGCGGTTTGATACAACCAGCCCGAGAGCGATGTGGTGATCTGGCGGGAATGGTTGAGGAGTTTGAAAAACGTCTCCTGGCAGACTTCCTCTGCCTGAGCATGATTGTTGAGCACGCGGTAGCTGGCAGAGTACACCAGCGCGGAGTATCGATTGACCAGCCGGGCAAAGGCAAGCTCATTGCCACACTGGCTGAATTCCTCAAGCAGTTGTCGATCCATTTCGCCCATTGCGACACCCCTAGAATGGCTGGGTTTCCATTGTATAGACGGAATGAGATGGTGGGTGTTTCAGGTTCGGTGAGATTGTTCTGATTTTTCTTGAATTTGGGAAAATGGGGATGCGCTGAACCGCAAGCGGTTTGAGGGAAACTTCCGGGGACATCCGGGGGGCGCTAAGTTGAGGTGGGTTTGATACCATACCGGGCATGCTCAAGTATCGCCTGACATTTGGCCCGATCATGATCGGGATCATGCTGCTGATCTTCTATCTGGACAGCAAACTCGACCAGCTGGATATCACCGGCACCGTCCTGCAGGATGTCTTTGCAGGCCGGACGTATCTGCCATCGGGTTTGATTTTGCTTGCGACAATTTTCCTGCTGATCCTGTTGGGCGCAGGCGAACTCTGTCGGATCTTCAACGCCAAGGGCATTGCCGCCAGCCGGTCGGTGGTGACGTTGGCTGGGATGAGTGGCTGCATGATGATGTATGCCATCCCACACAGCGCCGATGCGAAGATGACGATGGCCGTCGCCGGGACGGTGATCTGTATTTTGTTCGTGTTATCACTGATCAAGCAATGCTGGATTCACAAGCGGACGGACGGCGCGGTGGCAGCGGCAGCAGTGACGATGTTTGCGTTGATTTACATGGGGCTGATGCCCGGATTCCTGGTTGCGATCCGGCGTTGGTATTCGCCATGGGTCCTGCTGGCGGTGCTGCTGGCGGTCAAAAGCTGTGACATCGGGGCGTATTTCACCGGCCGTGCGATCGGCAAGCACAAACTCATCCCCTGGCTGTCACCGGGTAAAACCTGGGAAGGCCTCGTCGGCGGTGTCCTGTTTTCAGGCTGTATCGCCCTGCTTTTGGCCTACCTGTCCAACAAGTTTGATGTCGCGGGCATTTATCACACCATTGACGGCGTGCGCACGTTTGTCTCCAATGACTTTCACCTGCCCCGGACCTTTGCTGCGGGTCTACTCATGGGCGCGGTCGGGCAGTTTGGTGATCTGACCGCCAGCCTGTTTAAGCGTGATGCTGGCATCAAGGACTCAGGCAATTCCATCCCCGGGTTCGGTGGCGTGCTGGATGTCGTGGACTCCCCGGTGGTCGTCGCCCCGCTGGCGTACTGGTTACTCTGGTACGGCACGGGCCTGTGATCACGATTTGAGGTGAACCAGCCAAATGGTTGAACATCCGTCCAATGTGATGCCAAACAGGAATTTACCGGTCATCTGTTGCCCTGAACAATGATTTTGGAACCCCAAACCCCATAATTTCTGCGATTTTGGGCCAATCGACTCGCATTTAACTGGTCTGCCCCCCTATAATGTGTCGATATGAAGTCAGCAACCGTCACCGTAGACGGTCACTTGTTTATTGGTTGAGCTTGGAGGAACAAGCCATCGCTAGCAGATCATTTCGTCCGCGAAATCAAGATTCGTCGAGCAAACGTCTCCGCGTCAATGATTACATTCGCACCCCCACTGTCTTTCTGGTCGACGAAAACAACGAGAAAATCGGCGTTGTGAATACTGACGTCGCCAAGAACCGTGCACGTGATGCCGGTCTGGACCTCGTCGAAGTCGCCCCTCAGGCTCAACCGCCCGTCTGCCGTATCATGGACTACGGCAAGTGGAAGTATCAGCAGAGTAAAAAAGAACAGAAAGCCAAGAGTCACTCCAAAACCAGTGAACTCAAGGAAGTTCGTCTGCGCCCCAAGATCGACCCGCATGACCTTGAGATCAAAACCAACAAGGCCACGCAGTTCCTGCAGGCTGGTAACAAGGTTCAATTCACCATGCTCTTCCGTGGCCGCGAAATGGCTCACCAGGACCTGGGTATGCGAACCATGCAGGGCATCATCGAACTGCTTGCCCCGATCAGCAAAGTTGAAACCCCCGCCCGTATGGCAGGCCGTCGTATGACGATGATCCTGGCACCGGACAAGGTGGCTTCCAACGAAAAACGCAAGAGCGATAAACCCGCTGCACCGGCTCCCGAAGCCCAAAAGCAAGCTGAAGCCGAAACGGCGTAAAGGCCACCGGACAACGACACATTTCAAACGTGCTGCATCCCAACATGCAGCACGTTTTTTTGATGGTTGGATAACACCCACCAATCCTCTTTTGAGAATTTGAGCACCGGGTGTTAACCCGGTGCCCGGTTTGTATCACGCATTCAAACGGGCACTGTATTGACATGCTCTGCTAAAGCCAATCATGACGAAGGGAAACCAGACAGCCTGGTTCAATTTTCAGGGAGGGGATCAACCGGCGCATGAAAAAACACCCTCGACACATTGCTGTCTCAAGGGTGTATTCCCAGTTTCCTGATAGTTGTTTTAGGCTGCCGGGTCGATCATGGGATCGTGAAACTCCGGCGGTTCGAGCTGTGGTGCTTCGATGCGTGCTTTGGGGCCGATGCGGAGTTGGCCTTCAAAGCTCGCACCGTCATCAATGGTCAGTGACCGGGCATTGATCTCGCCGGAGCAGTGACTGTGTGACTGCATGTGAACCTTGCCATGCACGTGGGCATTGCCATGGTAGGAACCGCTGACGGTCAGTTCGCCACATCGCAATTCGCCGTCCACCTTGCTGTGAGCGGTGAGGTGGATGTGCCCCATGGTGTTAAGCGTCCGGGTGTTGTTGAGTTGATCCACGGTGACATCTTCGAGCTTCATCGGCATCGAACACTTGCCACAGCGATAGCTCATCGCCCGACGGCTTACCTGGATGGGCGCACCGCAATTGGGGCAACTCAGCGACCGGACCTCGCGCGGCTGAGGCTTGCGCGGGTGCGTCGTCAACATGGATGGCTTTAACGGCATAGCCTCTGCGACACTTTCTTGAGCATCACATGTCAGTGATACCACGAACGAAAATATGCGTCACAATGGGCACCAGATTGACATCTGGTGCTCAGGGCAAAATCAATCACCCTTGCATCACATCCGGGGTTCCGGGGGCGTCTTACTCGTCTGTCTCTTCTGCTGCACCAGCACCGACATGTTGGGGAACAGCCTGACCGTTGGTCTTGCTGCGACGGCGTGCCAGGATTTCGTCCAGTGAACGGGGCACGGTGTTGATGTCGGGCTTCGAACCATTGGCTGGGGTGAACTGTTCGTGGTTGGTATCAACCTGAATGTCTTCGACACCCTGCATCACATCGCTGGCCGCCTGCATCGCATTGGGACCCACGACAACGTGACCTTCGAACATGGCACCATCGACGACGGAAAGACGCGAGGTGTAGAGTTGGCCGGTCAACTGGGCCGAAGCCAGCAGTTCCATGCCGTGTTCCGCCACGATGTCCGCCTTGGCCTGACCGCCCAGACGCAGACCGCCTGCCACGACAAGACCTTCGACGCGGGAGGTTTCAGTCAATTCGAGCATGCCACCGACGCGAATCTGACCGGACACTTCGCCCATGATCACTGCATCGTTGTCCAGGGAAATCTGACCCTTGATTTTGACATCCGGGCCCAGAACGGTCTTGGTATTTTGTTTGTCGCTCACAGCTTCCACTCCGTCTAGTGTGAAAAATTCAATACTCAGGGCACCACAAACATTGTCGTGCCTCGATCCATTGAATCGACCCTTTCACGACCAAATCTCCAACAGCCCGAAAATGAACAGCTTTCGTGGAGTTCTCGGACGTAAAACCACGACTAAACTGAGAGTTGTCCACCAGACGTCCACAAATCGTGGGAATTCGTGGATCGACACGCCAGACGTGTAACCGTGAGGGACGTGCGTAATTTAATCAACAACACAAAAGCCGTCCCTCTCCTGAGGGACGGGTTGGTTCAAATCGCAATGAATTGATTTCAGTTGAGTTCGGTGCAGTAGAATGCTTTGTCATGGCCGACCTTCACTTCCGAAAGCAGGTGCAGCTTCACAAAGCGGGCGCTGTTGGCAACCAACTTCGCACCGGCTTTGGCATCATCGGTGAACAGGTGCACCACTGGGCGGATCTGCATGTCAAAGCGCAGCTGCTTCTGGGTCATGCTCAAGAGGGAGATATGCTGATCGACCCAGCCGCGGGCATCGAGCAGTTCGTAAATGGCATCATTGATCGACTTGCCAGCAGCTTGCTGATGACGAGCCAGTAAATGCAGTCCGCCGGACTCATCGAGGGTGAGTTCCACCTGCGGGTGATGCGGACAACGGGCGGTCAGACTGATCATGCCCGCTTCCTGCAGGAAACTGGCCAAATGTGGCTGCGAAGTCTCATGCGAATACACATGATCCGGCTCAGCAGTCGGGCGCGGCTTGGATTGAGGCTTGGAGGCAACCACACGCTGCGTGGTCGGCTGGGCCTTATGCTTGCTGGGTTGGGGTTCGGACTGCTGCTTAGGCTGGTGATGCAGAATATGAGCATGCACATCCTCGCCACGTTGCGATTCGCGAGCAATCTGAGCAACAGTCATCGCAGGTTCCGGATCATGCGTATGCTCTGCAACATCATGACCTGTATCCGAATCATCAACGTCATCAATCTCATCATCCACCGGCTCGGAGGCTGCGACGTCGGCACCGACATTCGCTTTACCATCGGTTTTGGCCTGACGACGTTTTTCCAATTCCTGTTGCTTGAGACGTTCGACAAAACTGCGGACCGTTTCCGACACCACTTCCGGTTCGGGGACGGCATCGGTGGCAATGTCATGGCCGGTCAACTGGGCATCATCATCCACCTGCACCGCTTCGGCTTCCATCTCATCAAGTTCATCGACCGCATCCTCGTCTGCCAGGGCATCAAACGCACCGGTGTCCGACATATCTTCACTGTGAGATGCTTCCAACGGGGCGATGTCCGACAGTGTTGCTTGCGTCGAAGGCGCGGTTAACACGTCTTCGATCTCATCTTCGACATTCTCTGTCTCTTCGAGTTCGACACCCTGGATGCTGATGCCGTCCATCTTGGCGGCTGCCATGAGCAGGTTGCGTGCTTCTTCAGCAGTGACGGTGGCTTCAAAATCATGACTGCCAGGTTTGGATGTTTCGATGGTTTGATCATCGTCATCCAACTCCGGCTGCGGCGGCGTGACTTTGGTTTGCGACTGTTGGCTTGAGGGATCAATTCGCGTAACCAGCGAGCTTCGGTGATCCGAGCTGGCTGAATCGCCTGCAACAAGGCGTGCAATCACCGGCCACTGTTCGAGCATGGTCGGGAAGCTGCCAAGCGTTTGCAGGTGGACCGGAACCATCTGACGCTGAACGCCGACGAGTTCGATGGAGGTGTCCCACTGATCCAGGGCACGTTCATCGAGTTGGCGAATCAGGGCGACCGCGCGATCAATGTCACAGCCCATGCCCATGAACTGGACATGACTCATACTCGCGGGGTCAGCGACTTTCATGCAATGGGACAACCAATCCATCGCCCGGGCACCGGCCGCCTCATCAACCCCTGACAATAGCGTCCAAACTGGAAGCGACCGGGCAATGGTCTTGGTGGTGGCGGTGAGAGGTGTGGCCAGATGAATCAGCCAGGCACCGACCACGGGGTCAGCACCTTGGTTAAGCAAATCCAAAACAGCAATGAGGTCGTCAGCCTGATCGAAAGCCATCACCTGTCGGTGCAGGTTGTCAAGCTTGACGCGGTTGGCGGGGGTGGTGACAAAATCAAGGTCGATCTGTTCATCATCAATGTGCAACACCCCCACCACGCCACACTCAAGGGCGACATGCTGTGCGTATTGCGTCATCCATGGCGAAGCAAAGCCCGGGAGATTACCCAGGAACACCACTTCGACACGTTTATCGACAATGGCAATGGGTTCATCAATCTGGAGAATGGACGCGTCCTTCTCATCGGATGCCGAAGCAGACTTGGCGGCCTGAAAATCCATGGCGGCATGCTGCGGGTCATCGGCATCGTGGGCATTGTCGAAAGATTGATTGAAGGTTTGTTGATCCGTTTGCGAATCATCGGAATCGGGCATGGCGGATTCAAGTTCAAGATTCACCAGTCGCAGGGTCGGCTCATCGCGCCTGGTCTGGTCAGAGAGTTCAGCAAGCTGCTCGGCAAGCAGGTCTTCGTCAGACGGCGAAGCAGTCGCACCAGCAGATGGGTTGGTCCTGGTTTTGTTGGTTTGGGTAGTGACTTTGGGATTAAGTTTGGCCGGCTGAGGTTCGGTCATCAACCCCGTGGAACGCGTGCCGGGGTAACGGTCATAGGACTCCGCGCTGTCAGCAGCCTGAACTTTGCCTGGACCTTTGCGTCGCTGGGAAGCCGAATCGCGTTGCGCACCGATACCCATCGCCTCGGTGTTGGAGGACGAATCTTCGGTGTCATCGGGACCTGTGAGGTACAAATCCGCCAATGCGTCGAGCTCTTTATCGGTGCGTTGTCGATCCAACACAACGCCCTTTACTTGCAGGGTCTTCGTCTCAAATCACAGCCGCAACTCCGCAGCCGTCTTTCCCGATCCGCCCCTATTGTACAGTTACCGGACGTTTGATTGCTCAAAAAAATGATCCGCTGCCCTGCTGGATCATCGTTTCGGTTCCTGTTGTAACGATTTTCGCGTCTCATCCATGAAACTTTGAAAACCGGTTTGTGCCTGCGTGTCCTTGTCGTCTTAACCACAGAGACACAGAGGCACAGAGAATTCAAGGCAAAACTTATCATTAATCAGAATCTCGTTTTCCGGCTCTGTGTCTCTGTGACTCTGTGGTTAAACACCATCCGGATCACTTGAAACATGCATCACCTGAAAACAGGATGTCTTGCTTATCCAACTTCCAAAATGCTGTTCAGTTCGCCGAAGGGATTGGTTTCGATCGACGAGTTGTATTGGTCGTGCTTCCATTGTCCGTCGATGACCACGCGGTAGCGGTAGCGACCGGGCGGGATGGGGACACAGGTCTGCCAAACGCCCAGGTCGGTGTCACGCTTGAGCGGCGTGGCGGTGGGTGACCAATTGTTAAAGTCACCGGCAACGCTGATCTGGCTGGCGGTCTGTTGTGGCTGGACAAAGAGAACACCTTGCTGAGTCTTGCGGACACCAAAGAGGCGTTCCATGCGTTTCACATTTTCCGAGACGATCACCGGGTCCGGGGCACGGTCTTCACGCTGACGCTCGGCTTCCTGCATCAAACCCGTGCGAGCCACGGCCGGATCTGAGGCAATCTTATTGGCCAAAGTGGCGGTACGAGCCGACAAAGCGCGGGCACGTTCAACGAGTTCGGCGGCACGACTCAATGCTGGATTCGCGGCTGGCGCTTCTACCTCTTCGGACTCAGGCACAGTGGCGGGAATCGGGGGGTTGGCAAGCAACCATGCTGTCAACTGCTCAAAGTCCTGCATGCCTCGGCTTGTCGGATCATACTCAGTGATCGGCTGGCCGAAGCTGGCGGCTTCCTTGAGTTTGGCGTTGAAGTTGACCACCACCGGCAGGAGTGATTCGCCGAAGTGTTTCTTGAGTTCGCTTAAGATTTCGCGAGCCAGTTTCGTCCGCACGTCATACATCGTTGCCAAGACTTTATGGCGAACCTGATGACCGGTACGGCGGACCATCATTTCGACGGTCGCTTCCTGTTTGAAGGAGCCCTGCAACGCGAAATAGCCCGTTTCGACAGGCACGATCACTTCGTCACACGCACGCAGCGCGTTGAAGGTCAAAAGCCCGATCGACGGGGGACAGTCAATAATGCAGATATCGTAATTGGATTGAATCGTGCTGAGCACCTGAACCAAGCGACGATCACGATCCGAAGCGTTTGCCAGCTGGACTTCGACACCCGCCAGGGCAGTGGTTGCCGGCGCCAGGTCGAAGTTGCGCGAGATTTGCCAGACGACGTCAGCCATCGCCAGTGAACCGTCGAGGCCTGCCATCATCATGTCTGCCATAGACTGATTGATCTGAGCTTCGGGGACAGCAAGGCCTAATGCACAATGGCCCTGTGGGTCCATATCCACAAGCAGGGTTCGTTGCCCTTGAGCAGCAAGCACAGCAGCCAGGTTGATCGACACTGTCGTCTTCCCGCAGCCGCCTTTCTGGTTAATGATGGCGATGGTCCGCAACGCGCTATCCTTGCATCAATTCTCCGAGCAGACATCCTTGCCTGCTCCCCCCGTTTGGCCGGTTGCTCCCATTTTCACATGGGACGTTTCCGAGACTTCCGGGGGTTGACCACCCAACATTTTATGTCCATGCATGCGCTGTGTTTGCCCCTCAGCGACATGCTTACGCTTCTGGTTCAATGTTCATTATCGGGCAAGACTCTTGGAAACCTTGAATAACTTGTGAATATCTGTCATTTTACTGGTCTTTGAATTGAACATAAGTCCTTTTGCGAAAAAAGTCATGCATAAAATTTCATGGATCCTGGCCAGCCAATCCCCCCGCCGCGCCCAATTACTCAGTGAGGCAGGGGTGGATTTTCAGCCGATCAAGCCGCCGTATAATGATCCACCACACCCTGAGGACACGGGGGCGGGCCCCGAGCAGATTGCCATGCAATTATCGTTTCAAAAAGCACTTAGCGTTCAAAAAATCATACCCAACCGGCACATTTTGGCTGCCGATACGCTCATTGTCATGCCCGACGGATCACTGGCGGGAACCCCTGTCACACGCGACCAGGCCAGACTGCAGATCACCGATATGCTCAATTGCGCCTACTGGGTGGTTACCGGTGTCACCATGCTCATTCCCGGTCAAAATGGCCCCATCCAACTGGCAGACCGGGCGCAGGTGACCCTGGGAAATATCCCGGATTCTGAACTTAATGCCTATCTGGACACGAATCAATGGCAGGGAAAGGCCGGTGGCTACAACCTGTTTGACCGCCAGAAAGCCGGTTGGCCGGTGACGGTTCAGGGTGATGAGACCACCGTGGTGGGCCTGCCGATGGGTTTACTTAAGGATTACTTTCAAGACAATTTTTAACCGCCAAGACGCCAAGTTAGGAGAGATTAAAAGGCAATGTAAAATTCAGCCGCATCGCTTGCGATGCGCGTCATGTTTGCGATCATCTCAAAGTGATCCTTCTACTCTCCGAAACTTGGCGCACTTGGCGTCTTGGCGGTAAACCCAATGAACCAATTCGCCTTACAATGATCCCACATGACCCAACGCATCATCGACATCATCAGTGGCAAAGACACCTCACTCACCGCGTCCCTCACGCGCGGCATGCTGTCACTGCTCACCCCCGGCTACGCCATCGCCAACGGGGTCCGGCAAAAGCTCTTCGATGCTGGGCTGAAAAAATCATACGCACTGGGACGCCCCACCCTCTCTGTGGGAAATCTCACCACCGGGGGCACCGGCAAAACCCCAATGGTCGCTTTTCTCGTCCAAAGCTTACTTGCCATGGGACACCGCCCCACCATTCTCCTCCGCGGGTACAAGTCCACCGACGATCACGGCTCGGATGAAGCAGCTGTCTACATCAAACAATTTGGCGAACAAGTCCCCGTCATTGCCAATCCGTCACGCGTAGACGGCGCTCAACAAGCCCTTGCACAATTGCCGGGGTGCACCTGCTTCGTGTTGGATGATGGCTTTCAACATCGCAAAGCCAAACGCGATCTGGATATCGTTTTGATCGATGCCACCAATCCGTTTGGCTATGGGCATCTGCTGCCACGCGGCCTGATGCGTGAACCGGTATCAGCGCTCAAGCGAGCCGATGCCGTGATCGTGACCCGCGCCGACCAAGTGTCAGCCGATGTGGTCAAACAACTCGATCAAACCATCGAGCGCATTACCGGCAAAGCACCCATCGCGCATGCTTCACATCAATGGACCGGCTTGCTCGACACACAGGACAACGAACTCGACCTGCAATTGCTAAACGGCAAGCCGTGTTACGCCGCCATCGCCATTGGTAATCCTGATGCGTTTGGGAACACACTGCGTGCTCATGCGTCGGACATCAAAGACATCATCATCCAACCCGACCATCACGCATGGCCCGCCGAGGAAATCACCGCGCTGATCGAACATGCCAAGACAGATAATGCGGTATTGGTGACCACGGAAAAAGACTACGTCAAATGGCCGAAGTTAAACGCAGACGATCCGGTCTACCGCGTGAAATTAGCCATGGGGTTTGGCGATGCGACTGAACAGGATGCGTTGATTGAAATGATGCAAGGCATCTTAGCCACAGATGCACACAGATAAACGCAGACACCTGAGCACCGGATGTTAATCCGATGCAAGCCTATACGACACGCAACTTGTCATAATGGATGCGACGCATAGCAATGATTGAACACAAGCAAGACTTCCGGGGAACGGGGTACGGGGACATATGAATCGCACACTCAAATACGCACTCTGGTCAGGGGGACTGACCTTTCTATTCACGGCATTGCAGCTTTGGAATACAACACTCGAACCAACTATCCACTTTGTTGGTGGACTATTATTGGTCTGGCCGAGTGCCTTAATTTGCGGTCTGCTTTACGGTGACGCAAATGGTGATTTTCAAACACAATTGATCCGTAGTCTTTTCACAATATTGCTATTGAATACGACCTTTATGAGTGTCTTTGGCATGCTCATGGCGTGGGCCAGCGTGCCACTGGATCAGAAGCACCGTAAACGCATCTGGTATTTCGGCCGAATCAGTTGCTATCTTTTCTGTGGCGTGACTGCAGCAGTTTTTATTCTTCTGAAGTATCTTGACACTTGGCTACTCGGTCATCCAATACTGATGTATGTCGCTCGCTTTTTCGCTTGGCCCGGACACATCCAAGCGTGGTTTATCTGGGGAGATACCCTGTCAGGCGATAACCAAGTGTGGTACAGCTTTGCAGTGGGTCTGCCATTCAATGCATTGGTTGGCTTTGGCGTGGGATGTTTGATCGCGATCTTCACATCACGTTGGGCGAAGTTCAAAAATCCCAACGGCTGCCCCAAATGCGACTACGACCTCACCGGCACGCCGGAGCATTGCCCGGAGTGTGGGTGGGAGAAAGACAATCACGAGACGTGAGGTATAACAACCAAAGCCGTGTCGCTCATGGCAACCTATTTCATCTTTACCGTCATCACGTATTTTGCGATGCTCATATGTGTGGTTGACTTAAGTCCGTCATTCCCGCGCAGGCGGGAATCCAGTGGCATTCTGTAGACGCTTGCAGGTTCCACTGGACTCCCGCCTGCGCGGGAGT
>PAIY01000245.1 GCA_002704825.1 Phycisphaeraceae bacterium | reverse complement strand
TGGGGCATGTGGACAACACCTACCAAGGTGTTATTCTTTGATCATCGGTGGTCCTCATTTACTTGCGCACACTGGGCCCCATTCTCTTGCGCACTTCCATAGCAAGATAAACAATATATAAAATCACAAAGCAGACAGCAAAGGGTTTAATAATGGCAAATTCAGTTGGTTTTTCAGTATACAAAGTTACAGTAAACAACAAAAACCAAAGAGAATACTGGGAAATGTACTACGGATATCCTAGTCATGATGGATTTACTTTGATTACAGAAATACTAAAAAGCATAAAAAATCAACTAATACGGGTAGATGACGAAAAAAATGAAGACGGAGAATATATAGACAATAGAGCTGCAAAAATAATAAATTTAACAAAGGATGTTGACAGCAGAACAATTGAAGGGGTAATGTTGAAGGGAGAGGCAGGGCACATTAAAGAAGTTTACAATTTAGAAACATTATCAGAAGAACCAGAATACACAATTGGAAAAGATCAGGCAGATTTAATGCCCTTGTTTTTTAGATTTTACATTCCCGATGGAATGAAGCATGGAATATTGATGTTGCAGACATACGGAATCCAAGGCATCAAGTCATATATTACTGAAATTCTCAATTCTAGAGCTTCAGATCATACTATAAAAATCACACAGTTGATGGATGAGAAAGTATTAAAGCAATTTGCCAAACAAGGCAAAATGCAGGATGTCTATTTAGTAAACAGTGGAAAATCCACATCTTCAATAGAAGCACTAAGAAACACAAGAATTGCACATAGCACATTGGATTCAGAAGATAAATTAGAACTAAAAATGCACAGAAAAAAGGGACATTCTGCCGCAGTTCTTCATAAAATCATAAACTGCATCAGAAACAAAGAGAAATTGCAGGAAGAAATCGAAACGCCAATGCGAAATTATGATGATGTACTTATTGAAATTAAGCAAGGTGGCAAAAAGCAAAAATTCAGCCTGTTAAATCCAGACGACAGTCCTATCAGATATGATGTTACGAGCAAAATTATTATTGGATACAATGGATATCCAACACTTGAATCACTAAAACTTTCAGCAGAATATGTATGGGAAAGCATACAATCTATATTAGGAATAGAGGTTTGATATGTGCAATATCATACGATGCTATTTTTTTACTTTTGTAAAAGATGATAGAAAATTTAGTCTAAAAAGATTAATTCTTTATGGAATAATTCCCCTTGCTGCTTCAGTTGCAATATTGTGTAAATATGATGCACCAAACACAGAACGTTTATCAACAATTATACCAATCTATGGCATCCTGATAGCTGTATTGGTAGGTGTTATGCCCCTGGCATTCAGCATAACTGACAGAAGCGGTTCAGAAGAAAAATATACAACTGGACAAAGCTTTTTGGCAAGAAAAGAAATAGATAGAATTCAGGCTCTTCAAGACCTTTCTGCATCTGTATCTTATGCAATAACTATGCTAGTTATGTCTTTGGTAAGCTGCATTGTACTCGCCTTATTTCAACCAGAAGCAAAAGATGGCGAGATTATAAACACAGGTAAAATATGGCCATATTTCTCCCCCATAATTGGATACCTTGTATACTGGGGTGGTGTTACATCAATATTTATATTTTTTGATATCGCAATGAATATATTTGAAGCAATAGACCATTATTCTGAAGTCTTAAAAATGTCTATACGAAGAAAAGTCAAATAAGTTCTATATCCGCATCATACTGCCTAGCCAAATGCACATAACGCAAGGTTGTCTCAACCTTCTTATGCCCCAACCAATCCTTAAGCTTGAAAATATCGATCTGTGCACGGGCAACGCGGGTCGCGAAGGTGTGGCGTAGTGAATGCCAACCGCGCCCGGTTCTGCCTTTGGGCATGTCTCTGAGGGTGGGGATTTCTTCCTGAATCTTTTTGAATGCGGTTCTTGCCCACCAATCCAAACCACGCATGCGGGGCAGGGTCCATTTGTTGCGATTGCCACGCTTACCGGTGCCACCTGGAAAGACGTAGACCAGATGGCCGTACAACTCACGCTGCATGAGCAAACACTTCATCAGACGTTCGTTGATCGGCACGGTTCTGGGCCGCTTGCCTTTGGATTTGCGGACGAGTATCTGGCGTTGCTCCAGATCGATATCAGCCCATTTGAGTCTGCGCATCTCTTCCATGCGTAAACCCGTATTCAATGCCAACGTGACCTCAGCGGTAATGCCCTGCTCTGCTGCGATCCTGTAGACCTGCTGGACCTCATTGTCCGGCAGAAAGACTGGGACTTCCTCGGGCAGTTCACGACTGGGTACATGCCGAACAGGGTTGTCTTTGAGCATGCCACGATTACACAGGAAGTCGCAGAAGACCTTCACCGATGAGCGGTGGTTCTTGATGGTCTTGGGCGAACTGCCGTTGGCTTGCAGGTGGATGAAGTAGTCTTCAACCTTGGCCGGTGTGATCTCCGATGGATTGTTGGGATCAGTCCATTCCAGAAACCGTCTTGCGTGCTGTAGATTCTTCTTGAGGCTGGCGGGTTGATAGTTACGAACAGATAACGTCTCTTGGTATAAACATAACATGCGATACAAGTCCCCTATCTTCTCTATGGGGTTGGTATCGGGCGATTTTGCAGATGAGTTATCAGAATTTAATTTTTTTTGCAGGCTATTTTTAGAATCACCTGATATTGATAAGTCATTTTGATTTAATGACTTAATGCCAATACCCCCAAGGGGATTTGAACCCCTGTTACCAGGATGAGAACCTGGCGTCCTAGGCCTCTAGACGATGAGGGCGATGTGGCGAAGCTCGATTCATTATCACACGTCTGAGTTAACCGTCAAGATGTTTTGAGTCGGTTTTGTCAACCTGCACAATCCTCACTGACGGAAAATGAACTGCGTGAGATACGAGCCGAAACTGCTATCATGCCGGACTATGTGTGATGAAAAATCAATTCGTACGCTTTTGGATATCACGTTTCTCGACGTGGAGGGTGTGGCTCTGAAATTGGATTTGCATTTGCCGACGGGGGTGGATTGCCCGCAGTTGGTGGTGTGGATTCATGGTGGGGGTTGGCAGAATGGGGATAAGGCGGACTGCCGGGTGAAGTATCTGGCTGAACATGGCTATGCGGTGGCGAGTGTGAATTACCGGCTGACACATCAAGCCTCGTTCCCGGCTCAGATCCATGATGTCAAAGCGGCAATTCGGTGGCTAAGAGCCCATGCAACCGAGTATGGCTATAAAGCCCAAAAACTGGTAATCACCGGCGGGAGTGCGGGGGCGCATCTGGCTTCGCTGGTGGGGACGACCAACGGCAGTGAAGTCCACGAAGGCACGCTGGGGGATCATCTGGATCAATCGTCAGCCGTGGATGGGGTGGGCAATTTCTACGGGCCACAGGATTTTATTCTTCGATCGCAGACGCAGCCGGAGAAGGTGTTCCCGTCCGATTCGATTGTGCATAAGCTGCTGGGTTGCCGGGTGGATGAGAATGAAGCGATTGCCAAGTTGGCGTCACCGGCATGGCAGGTGGATGCGAAAACTGTGCCGTTTGTGATCTTTCAGGGGGATGCCGACCCGCAGGTGTTGCCGGACCAACAGGTGAGTCTGATGGCGGCGTTGGACAAGTTCAATATTAAATATGAATACTTTGTGGGCGAGGGTTTTGTGCATGGGGATATGCGGTTTTATGATGCGCCGTATCGTGAACCGTTGTTGAGGTTTTTAGCTGAGATTGATGGTTGATTGAAGCTGTGTTGCTGAGGTGATGCGGGTTGTTCATTGGGTCAATAAACAAGGCAACCCGTGACTCAGGAGAGTCACGGCTTTTGTGGGTGAGAATTATTACGTCACATACGTCACAATAAACTGCTGCGCATTTTCATGCATCACGCAGTGATGCAGCTATTGGACACACGCAAAGAGCGATTTATTAAAGCTGTTGTGAATGCATCACGCAAAACAACATGCGCATCACATATCAAGCATCATTCTGAGCAGTCACAGTTGTGCTCATGGCAGCCACAGCTTTCACCCCATGTGATGTGAGGGGTCGAAGCGAGCAGATTGTCCTGGTTGATCGCGTTGATGTAGGCACAGCCCCAAGCTGATTGGGGTAATTCAGCGGTGACGCATTTGCCATCTTCGGAGATTACTGCGGGGACTTGCTGCCAAAGCTTGTTGGGCCACCACTTGTTTTGATCGTCGGTGGTGTAGAGCAGGCTTGCAGCGGTGACGGACTCTTCGAATTTGGTGATGAGCTTGCCATCTTCGTTACTGAGTTCTTCCCATGCGGGTAGATTCGGGGCATCATGTAAAACACGGTTAACAAAGGCAAAAATCTCGCGCGGGGTTTGGCCTTCCCAGTGGCCATGATCCATGCGAAGACGTTGTACGAGAGTGACTTCGCCCTGCGATTGGAGATAGGTGTTCTGCCAGGCGGGTGGGTGGTACGCGAAGTCATTCGTGCCGTTGACAAAGAGCATGGGATACTGGACCTGATCCATGTAAGCTGCGGGGTCAAAGACATCCATCCACTGCTGTGTGAGTGCTTCGCCGAGGATGTTAAAACCGCTTTCGGATTCGGGGTTGTTCATCCATGTGGATGCGGTGGTAAGATGACCACAGCCGTAGACGGGGATGGCAAAGCGATTGCGATCATCAAGGCCAGCAACGAGTGATGTGAGATACCCGCCCCATGAAATGCCGGTGATGCCGATGCGATTTTCATCAACCCCCGGAAGGTTCGCCAGAATCGTGTGTGCTCGGAAAATGGCGGCGATGGCATGGTACGACCAGCACTGATCGACGCCCAAACGCAGGTGATCGAACTTGCCATCGTGTTCCTGATTCGGGCCGTAGTCCGGGAGTTTCATGCCCGTGTCATCACAACCGCCCAGGTCCATGGCGATGGCAGCGTAGCCTGCATCGTTCCACATGCGCACCCAATACTCAAAGGCTTTGCCACCCCCACCGTGGACGAGCACAATGCCGGGAACCTTACCATCCTGCGCGTAGGCGGATGCTGCAGGCAGTGACATGAATGCGAACACACTGGTGCTGCGCCCGCGATAGGGTTCGTTGGTGTAAGTGATCTTGGTGACACCGTTGAGCGTCTTGCCAAGATCGGTGACGGAAACGGGCTCTCGCAGTGCGTTGATGTCCCATGGGCCGGTGTTGGTGGTCATGATGTTGGACCTTTAAATCTCGTTAAAAATCGAGCACCGCCTGGATGGGCGATGCTCGAGGTGTTATAGCATATTCAATTGGTGAAGGCACCCGGACCCGGGGACTCAAGTCCCACGGGCTTTAGGCGGTGACGCGGGGCATGCAGTGCATCGTCATCAAGATAACGATTAACAATCATTGCCTTACGCCAGGCCGCAGGCTGCTGCGTCACGGGCGGAGAGCATCACGTCGTTGTCTTCCCATGTGTAGGGCTTGACGGTGCCATCGCGTTTCCAACTGCGATCACAACGCGGTTCGTTGCGGAGATCGATGACCTGCAATGCATCATCACTTCCGGGGGCGATCGTCACCTTGGAGATGCCGCAGAGGTCCGCCAGATCGTCAGCTTTGAACTGATCCAATGCCACGCCATCGACCACCGCAGGTAACACCAAGCCCAGGTCCAGCGGGTTGTCCACGTCGTTGGCCTGGCGGAATTTTTCCAGTTCACGCATCCAACTGTCACGCTGCTTCATCACCTTCGGCCAGTTTTCACTCACCGGGATCTGCTTCATGCAACTGACATCCTGGAAGGTCATCAGGTGCACACACTTGGCATTGTCACCTTCCAACGCGCCCCATGCTTCATCCGCGGTGTGTGGCATGATCGGTGCAAGCAGACGGATCAACACCGTGCTGACGCGGTACACCGTGGCCTGTGCGCGTTTGCGGCGTTGGCTTCCAAGGGCATCACAGTACAAGCGATCCTTCACAGCGACGAGATACTCTGCGGACATCGTGTCGTTGCAGAAGTTGTAAAGCAGTTCCGATGCACCCCGGAAGTTGAAGTTGGCGTAACAATCGGTCACTTTTTCAGCCAATGCGATGGTCTTGCCGATCGCCCATGCGTCCACGCTGGTGGCATCTTCGTCGGTGAGTTTGACCTTGTCGGTTGCCGAATCAAAATCGCTGAGATTGCTCAGCAGGAAGCGGATCGTGTTACGGATCTTGCGGTACTCTTCGCCTGCGAGTTTGAAGAAGCTGTGGTCGACCTTGATGTCATTTTCGACATTCAGGCGACTGACCCACCAGCGGCAAACGTCCGCGCCGAACTCTTTGAGCAGTTCGGAGACGTCGAGCGTGTTGCCCAGGGACTTGGACATTTTCTTGCCATCCTTGTCGACCATGAAGCCATGGGTCAGGACGGTTTCGAAGGCAGTCTTACCGGTCACGCCGATGGCAGGCAGCAGCGAGTGCTGGAACCAGCCGCGGTGTTGGTCGGAGCCTTCGAGATACAAGTCGGTGATGCCTTGGCCATCAGTTTTATGCAGATCGCGGTTACGCATGCAGGCATTCCAGGATGAGCCCGACTCGAACCAGACGTCGAAGGTGTCGTTGCCTTTTTGGAGTGTCGACAGATCAACATCCTTGACCCATGCAGGCGCATCAGGATCGGACGCTGCATCGTAGCTTGCCAGAATTTGGTCAGGCGATGCGACGAACCAACTGTCCGAACCGTGTTGGCCGAAGCATTCTGCGACGGCTTTGACGGAAGCTGCGGTGAGAAGCGGATCACCCTCGACACCTTCCGGGGGGTAGAACGCGGGGATCGGTAAACCCCATGAGCGTTGGCGGCTGATGCACCAGTCGGGGCGGGATTCGAGCATGCCACGCATGCGGTTGCGACCCCATTCGGGGATAAAGCGAATCTTGTTTGCTGCGTAGTCCATGGCCAATTTGCGCATGGTGCTTTGGCCTGCCGGTGATTTGAAATCTTTGTCGACACCGATGAACCATTGCTCGGTTGCGCGGAAGATGACGGGGGTCTTGCCACGCCAGTCATGCGGGTAGGAGTGCATGAACTTGTGAGTGTGGAACATGTGGCCGGACGATGTAAGGTGGTCGACAACGAGTTGGTTGGCGTCCCAGACTTTCTTGCCTTGGAGCCACTGGGGTGCGGTGGTGTCGAACGTGCCATCACCTTGGACGGGGCAGTAGACTTCGATGCCTTCGCGCAAACCGGTTTGGTAGTCTTCCACACCATGACCGGGGGCGGTGTGCACCATACCCGTGCCGTCTTCGAGGGTGACGTACTCTGCGTGGACGACAGGGCCGACGCGGTCGATGAACGGGTGGTTGTAAGTCAGGCCAACCAACTCTTTACCCTTGAAAGTTTCAAGCGGTTTGGCGTCTTCGATGCCTTCCTTGGCAAGCACCTTGGCAGCGAGTTCCGTCGCCAACACGACCTTGCGATCACCCACCTGGTAAACGCCATACTCATAGCGTTCGTGGACAGCAACCGCCATATTCGCAGGCAATGTCCACGGGGTGGTCGTCCAGATCATGATGCTATCAAACCCACCGGAAGTTTTCTCCGATGCCAATGCCTTGGCTTCCGGGGTGAGATCGAACATCACGAACACCGACGTGTCTTCGCGGTCTTCGTATTCGAGTTCAGCTTCAGCAAGTGCAGTCTGGTTGTCGATCGACCAGTGCACCGGCTTAAGCTGACGGAACACCAGGCCCTTTTCCACCAATGCGGAGAAGACCTCGATCACGCCCTTTTCAAAACCGGGGTTCATGGTCAGATACGGGTTGTCGTAATCCGCGACGGTGAGCAGTTGCTTCATCTGCCCCATCTGCTGCTTGACGAACTTCTCAGCATAGCTCTTACACTTGCGGCGGATCTTGATCGGCTCCATCTCGCGAGCCTTGTCGCCCAAATCCTGCATGACCTTATGCTCAATGGGAAGACCGTGGCAGTCCCAGCCGGGGATGTACGAACAGTCCTTGCCCATCATGGTCTGCGTGCGGACGACGAAGTCCTTGAGCACCTTGTTAAGCAGGTGCCCCAGGTGGATCGAGCCGTTGGCATAGGGCGGGCCGTCATGGAAGACGAACTTGGGCGCCCCGTCACGCTCTTTGCGGATGGCATTGTAAAGATCGAGCTTGTCCCAGCGTTTACTGGATTGGGGTTCATTGAGCACCAGATTCGCCTTCATCGGAAAGCTGGTCCTGGGCAAGTTCAAGGTCGATTTGAAATTCACTTTTTTGGGCGTATCGCTCATGTCTGTTCTCACTTTTGCAGAGCCCAAAAGTATAAGCCATTCGCCGGTATTCTGCGAGATTTGGATTTTGAACCACAGAGGCACAGAGACACAGAGCCTGAATAAAGACAAGAAAAATGATCTTGTTTTTGTTTTTACTCTGTGTCTCTGTGCCTCTGTGGTTCAATCAATTTCAGCTTGCATCCGCCTGCGTGATCGTCAATGGCTTGTTCATCATTTGCGCCCAATGCACAAACTGTGCCTGATCAAACTTCTCACTAAGGCCTATCTGTATTGGCTTAACGTAATGAATCATCCAAATTGACAGTACCGGACATTCACGTTTACCAATCCGTTGCATTGAGATTTCGAGCCGATCAATTTCTTTCCACCGACAATTGTTGATTGGTAAAAGAGAACCTCCTAAATCAAATCTTTTGATTCCCTGCTTAGTCACACGGCAAGGTCGTCCGCCCATTTCCCCAATACCAATAAACACGAGAATGACAGCCATCATGAATAGCACAAATTCGGGGCTATCATGCCACATTGCAAGACTGACTATCAGAAAAATCGCCCCCAGTATTCTTCTGCCCCAAAGCAGAAATCGAATAAGCGCAGAGAAACGAAAACTAGCAAAAGCTGGTTCTGACCAGTGGATGTCGAACATGCTGTTCATTGACATCTTTTAATCCCCCTGTCGATGAGTCGCTCAGTTTCAGCTCGCATCCGCCTGGGTGATAGCGACCAACTTATCCAGTGCCCCCTTGGCGGCACCGCTGTCCACGGCATGTTGGGCTAATGCGTATCCGGTCGCTAAATCCTTGGCGACACCGCCGACACATAATGCAGCACCGGCGTTGAGGCAGACGATGTCGCGGGCGGGGCCGGACTTGCCTTTGAGAATATCTTCGATCACAGCAGCAGAACCCACGGGGGAATCGACCTGTAAATCTTCAACGCGGCAGGGGTCAATGCCCAGGTCTGCCGGGTTCACATCGTAGGTTCGGACTTCGCCATCAATGACCTGGCTGACGCGGGATTTGCCCCAGGTGACCAGTTCGTCGACACCCTTGCCGTGAACGACCATGGCATTTTTCGTTCCCAGGTTGGCCAAGACCTGGGCGATGGGTTCGGTGAGATTATGGGAAAACACGCCCATGACCTGACAGCTTGCACCTGCGGGGTTGGTCAACGGCCCGAGGATGTTGAAGATCGTGGGGATACCCAGTGCTGCACGGATCGGGGCAGCATGTTTCATGGCAGGGTGATGAGCCTGGGCAAAGCAAAAACACAGGCCCGCTTCGTCGAGGCATTGGGTGAGTGTCTCGCCGGTGACCATGAGCTTGACGCCCAGCGTTTCGAGGACTTGGGATGAGCCGGACTTGCTGGTGACTGAGCGATTACCATGCTTGGCGACGACGAGGTTGTCCGCCCGACCTGCACCGGCTGCGACGATGGCAGCGGCGGTGGAGATGTTAAACGTCCCTGCGTGATCGCCCCCCGTGCCACAGGTGTCGATGGCGGTGAGTCCGTCGGGGACGGTGACCTTGGTGACCTTGTCGCGCATGACGGTGGCAGCGCCGGTGATTTCCTCGACACTGGCGCCCCGCTGCTGGATCAGAGCAAGCAACGCCCCCACCGCTGCAGGTTCGGCCTGGCCGGTCATGATCTGCTCAAAGACCTCCGTCATCTGCTTGCGGCTTAAGGTCAGTTCGTTGAGTAGTGCTGAGAGGATTTCTTTCATGTTGTTCAGGGAATAGGGAGTAGGGAGCAGGGAATAGAAAAAGACACGATGCAATGATCACACTGGGTTATGTCTTCTCCTACTCCCTACTGCCTATTCCCTACTCCCTCTCCTATTCACAAGCCAATGATTTCAGTGAGGAAAAGTAACACCGCTGCTGCCCCCGCCAGGACGCCGACGATCTGGCCGGCAAGTTTGAGGCTTTGCACGGTCATGACCGCCAAACCGGGTTGGGGAATTTTCACCGCCTTGTAGACCACCGCGATGGCCAACACCAGCGGGAAAATCAGCAGCAGCCAATACCGGTCGATCGGCATGGGGTCCAGAAACGGACGCCAGGCCAAGGTCACAGACATCAGTTCACCGAGGTTAATCATGCGCGGGCCTCCTCGGCGGATTCCTGTGGTTCACGATAGCCGTAGATGCCACGGTCAAAGACATCATAAAAAATAAACAAATTCAGCAGACCCGCCAAAGCCGTGTAAAGAATGCCGATCTCGTTGGGGCGGCCGAAACTCGGTTCGTAGTCATTGGGAACCTCGGGCGTCCCCAGATAACCATCCGAACCGACCTTGGCGTTGGGGTTGGCCATCATGGTTTTCGCACGCACGACCGACAGAACCACCGCAGGCCCGTTGGACAGCTGTCCCAGGAACCAGGCGCGGTTGAGCTTGGAATCCACGACACCCACGCCGCCGATAAGCAGGCCCGAGAGAAACAGGCCCCAGATGGTGATCCCCAGAATCAGACCACGTCTGACATCCCCCATGAGCACATGTCCCAGGCCCGGGCACAGCCACGTTAACCCCAGGTAAATGGGCACCATCGCAGGCTGTGGCGGCAGTTTTTTTTCACTTGTTTGGCCAGCTTGGGATTTCGTCATCAAGTTCTCGCAGGCATTTAGCCGAAATCATTTTTCGACATGGAAGTTTTGAGCATTGACAAACGCTCATTGCTCGATAGTGTAACGGCGCAAGTTCACCTCGCCAATTCGGAGAGGTTTGATGATTTGACATCCGTTAGCTGCACTTGGATCACGTTTTGATGGAGATTTTCCCAATGTCTGACTGGACCCGGAAGCACATGGTCAATGCCGGCTTGATAGACACAACCGTTACAACCGTTAAGCCCGACTGGCAAATGGCGTTTGAAGAAGAAGAAGAGTTTGAGGACATCGACGAACTGGACGATGAAGATGATGACTTCCTCGATGACGACGATGACGATGTCGACGATGACGACGTCTTTTTCGATGATGATGAAGAGGAAGACGAAGATTTCTTCGACGACGATGATGACGACGACGATGACTTCGATGACGATGACGAAGATGATGATTTCGACATCGATGAAGACGACTGATCACGGCTGGCAGGAACCCTGATTCTGCTGGCCCAACCGCCAGGAGAACAGGCTATGTCTGAGAATACAGAGCAAACCGAACAGCGTTACGAAGGGCCCGATCGCCGTAAAAACGTGATCAACAACCGCACGCACACCACCGGTTTGGAACGCCGCCGAGGTCCGGGCCGCCGCCGAAGTGACTTTATCAAGTCCGCTGAAGAAGGCGAAATGTCCCGCGAACAGTTCCTGTTTGTCTGTGCGATTGATGCCTACAAGAAAGCCAACAACAAGCCGTATCCGTCCTGGACTGAAGTCCTGGAAGTGATCCGCAAACTCGGCTACCGCAAGACTTGTGCGATGATCGTCGATTTGGACAACTGCGAAGACTGGTCCGAACCAGCCGACGCCCCGGCATTCCCCAATGCCACCGAAGCCGCATAATAAGCCAGATTGGGCCAATGCAATCAAGGAACACCTGTGTTGAAAAACGCGGGTGTTTTTTTGATTTCGGATGTCGGCCGGATTTTAAACCGCTTGCGGTTTAGCGCGTCTCGGAAATTCGAACAACCGCAAACACCCGATCAATTCAAGGATCGCCAAACCGCAAGCGGTTTTTAAAAATCATCCTACTCCCGACGCCAAATTCGAAATCCCTTTACCCCTTCGCTATCATCCGCCTATGAGCAGTTCCACCCCCCATACGCCCTTGCCCTACCGCATTGCCTGTCTCTGTTACCTTTTCGACGAAGAAGGCAATATCCTCCTGCTGCACCGTCGCAAGGAGCCCAACTTCGAACTCTACTCGCCCATCGGCGGGAAACTCGAACAGGATCTGGGTGAATCCCCCACTGCCACCGCCATCCGTGAGATCAGCGAAGAGGTCGGCCTCACCGTCACGCCCGAGCAATTGCACCTCACCGGCATTGTCTCGGAGACCGGCTTCGGTGATGAAATGCACTGGCTGATGTTCCTCTACGAACTGACCGTCCCCGCCGACGTGCTCGAAGGCACCTTCGACGAAGGTCGCCTGGAGTGGCATACGCGGGACAACCTCATGAACCTGGCCATCCCCGACACCGACCGCCATGTGATCTGGCCCCTTTTCTGGCGATACCGTCACCAGTTTTTCATGGCACATATCAACTGTCAGAACCAGCAAACCCAATGGCGCATCGAACAACCCCCTGCCGACGCCACCGACTGGTCCACCGACACCGCACAGTAAAAACCGCCTGCGGTTTAACGCGGTATCAACCAAACACAGAATCAGCGACACGCAGTGTCGAAGCTATTTTTCAAGTCGTTCGTGAAATACACAGTAATAGCTGCATCACTGCTGTGATGCTGTGACATCGAAGATGTCAGATGTGATGTAAAAAATGTGTATGAATCTCACTGATTCCGCGACAGTGGCACGATCAACGCATCGGTGTAACCCATCTGCTTCTGAGCATGAGCAGCGGACGCAAAATCCGTAAACCGACCCACATGCACGCGGTAATACGTGCCGCCCTGTGATGAATGAGTGCGCGTGATCTGGGGCAGACCCACCCGCAGGTATTGCGTCCGGTTGGCCACCTGCTTCACACGATTTTGAGCATTGGTCTGTGATCGATAGGCTCCGACCTGCAGCGTGAACCCCACGGTTTGAAGGTAGTTGTCGATCTGCTTGCCGATGGAGGCATCACGGTTGTAACCCCGCGCCAAGAGCAGGCTGCTCCGCGCTGCGGGCCAGAAGCCGAGTTTCTGCTGGGCGATCCCGGCCTGAAAATAGGCGTTGGCACGGTCCTGGCCTTTAAGCCGTTGACCGGCATTGGAAAACGCATCGGCTGCTTCACGAAAACGGTTCTGACGGTTGTACAAAAACCCAAGCTCCGCCCACGCATCACCGGCCAGCGAAGGGTCCGTGCTGCTTGCAGCCTTGGTCAGATAGGACTGAGCTTCCACGTCCTGACCCAGCCGCCGAGCCGAAACACCGGCCAGGTATTGGCCCTGCGTTGCGACATCCTTGTTCTGAGCCGATGCCACGCCTTTGGCAATGCGATAGGTCTTCTTGTAATCCTGTTGATCGAATGCTTTCTGCGCATCGGAAAGCTGATGCATTTGATGATTCGTGCCACAACCCCAGAGGCTTGAAGCAAGCAGAAAACCGGTCAACACCATCCCAATCAAACGTCCCACAGCCAACTCCCTTTGCTTTTTCGGATCGCCCCATTGCATGCCCAGCAGCAATGGATCAATGCATTGTACGCTTTTTATCCAGCAGGCGATGCGAAGTTTTTCAAAGGCATTTTTACCGCAGAGGCGCAGAGAACGCAGAGGTTCAAGACAGAGATGCAACTTTTTTCAAGGTTGTCCCATGCTCAACAGCACCACACAAGCCGCCAGATGAATGACCAACGGGAATGAATCTGACGGGTATCTGCACACGTTAACCGTCCGTCAGATTCGACCAAGGTCTCATCTGGCGGCTTGCGTGGTGAGTTCGTTGTCAGTGATATGGGATTGCGATCAGATCATCCAGCGATCGCGCAACACCGGGAAGGCCTTGCGGTATTCGCAGAGGTTGTCCTGATCCAGATCAATGTTGATGACGCCTGGCTCTTTGCCTGCGTCTTTGACGATGTGCCCCAGCGGATCGACGAGCAGGGTCGAGCCACAGTAGCTGGCATTGGGGTCCGAGCCGACGCGGTTGACGCCGAGCATGTAACACTGATTTTCGATGGCACGGGCGACGAGCAGACTCCGCCAATGGTGATCGCGCTTGGCTGGGAAGTTGGCAATGCAGATCATCAACTGGACATCCTGTTTGGCTGCCAGTCGGAAGGCTTCGGGGAAACGCAGGTCATAGCAGACGAAGGTTGCAATCCGCCAGCCTTGCCAGGAGAAGACTTCCGGGCCGTGACCGCGGTGAAAATGGTGATGCTCGCCGACCGGGGAAAACGGGTGGAGTTTGGTGAACCGACTCAGCGCTTTGCCGTCGGGTCCCATCGCCAGCGCCTGGTTGAGTCCTTTGCCGGATAAGTCATGGGTGACCACCCCGCCGATGACACAGGATTCGGTGTCCGACGCCAGCTGCGCCAGATACTTCTCTGCAGCACGATCCGGCTCCTCGGCCACGGCCTTGAGGTTGAAGCTGAACCCCGTGCTAAACATCTCCGGCAGGACAATCAGCGACCCCGGGCAAATCGCCACATGGCGCAGCAAATGGTCGATCCGCCTGAAGTTCTCAGGCTTGTCCTCCCAGGCAATGTCGTATTGGCAAGCGAGAATCTGCATTCTTCCCATCTTAACAGCCGGTGATGAGATTGCTGTCAGGAATTAGGGCTGATGCGATGAAATGTCACAGGGGTGACCCGTTGCACAGGTTTTCAACAAATTATCCACAAGATGTTGTATGCTGTGTAAAACGGTGCCACCAGACAGATCCAAACCTTGTCTGAACCGTTATCCACCGTGAAGATCCGATTCAAAACCAGAACATCGTTCATCGGATACGGGCGATGGTGAATCGAAAAATTTTCACCAAACCACTACATCTGGTGTAGACTGAAAATCGGATTGACTATAAGTTGTGCCAAGAGACATTCAAAGAGGATGCCAAAGCGCTTAAATCCTTGTTTTTTCAGGAAAAAAAATTCAAGAAAAATGGGGTGAGGGTGTTGTTGAGTGTTGTGAAATGGGGCGAAGTGGGGTATCATCCCATGCATTGGTCAGCCCATGTGGGGAACGATGCGTGGTCTTCACAGGATTTTATGAGCACACAATTGATGCCAAGAACCGTCTTGCCATCCCGTCGGAGATTCGCAAACAGCTCACCGCTGAAGCGAATCGCCGTGCTTCGGATGGCGAAACTGACGGCACAGTTGTGGTCTACGTAACACCTGATCCCAAGACCAACGCATTAATGATCTGGCCCGAAGCACGCTTTGCTGAACTGGCAAAGATGCTCGACCAGAGCCCACGTTCGCTGGCGGAAGTGTTGCCCTTTGAAAGGACAATGTTTCCCTTGACGGCTCGCTCGGAGATGGACAAGCAGGGACGCATCCGTTTGTCAGATTTTCATCTCAAACAGTTGGTCAAGCTCGATAGTGATGTGGCGGTGATCGGCGTGAACGATCACCTGGAAGTCTGGTCACGTGACGCCTGGATGGCCAACCTGACCCAGACACTGGAGCAAAGCCCGCACCTGCTGATGCACCCACGCGAAGCACTGCGGAACGAGCCCACCCCCGGAAGCACCGCCCCCGGAAGTCAGGAGAATCCCCAACAGGATGATCCGTCTTCCAACTGGCACTGATTGACCTCAGTGTCACGACAAGGGCACGGATTACGGACGCAAGCTTGCACCGGCACATCGGACAACTCATTTAGGATTCGATCAGGATCCCATCATGTTTGCTTAACGCTTCGGCGTTGCGATGGGACGAAAGGGGATTTGACAGGCAAAGCCATTTGAAAGCAATGTTCCAGACAGCTGACCGGGTGACATGCATCTCGCACCAGTTGTGCCCGGCGAGCCAAGGAGGGTTCACTCAACTGCTCTGGAACAACACCGCTTTCAGCGAAGGCAGAACGGACTCGCGCTGACGAACATCCAAGCATCACAAGCCACGGGTTGATTCACGGACGGACCTCCCTCTGAGCAGTCGCCAGCCACGCATCGGTGATCGGATGCCCGAAAGGGTATGGCCATCTCCGGACTGGCAAGATGCGGATTGACGGAAGCACCTTCGCTGATTTTGCCTCAGACAGCCAACATTGTCCTGTCCGTCAGACATACCCCCAACCGATAGAGTCTGTTGCAGTCCCACCCCGCTGACAACAGACGCCATTTTCCGAATAAACCACCAGAGCAACGCTGGTGGTTTTTTCATGCCCATTACGTGCATCAAACATCACACCATTTAGCCGCATCGCCTGCAATGCGTTGATTCAATCACATCCAACCCCGTCGCGCATCGCAAGCGATGCGGCTAAATACAAACACCGTGATATCATCTCTATGTTTTGCATCCCAACCCATCTGGCTTTAACTTGATGGTTCCATCACTTAACTCTCAGCCCAATATTCCAGGAGCATATCATGAATTACACATCCCTCGGCCGCACCGGTTTACAAGTCAGCCCGATCTGTCTGGGCACCATGAATTTCGGTTGGCATACCAACGAGTCCGACAGCTTTGCGATCATGGATGCAGCGCTGGACGCAGGGATCAATTTCTTTGACACGGCCAATGTCTACGGCGCCTGGAGTTCGCATGCTGGTTCCTGTGAAGAACTCATTGGTCGGTATCTTGCACAGGGCGGACGCCGCGATCGCATCGTGCTTGCCACCAAGGTCTACAACCAGATGAAGGGGACCGGCGGTGCTGAAATCAACAACGACGTTCGTTGTCTGTCTGCGATGAAAATCATGCGTCACTGTGAAGACTCGCTGCGTCGTCTGCAAACCGATGTCATCGACCTTTACCAAATGCACCACGTCGACCGCAACTGCCCGTGGGAAGAAGTTTGGCAGGCGATGGAAACCCTCATCCGCCAGGGCAAGATCATCTACGTCGGTTCATCGAACTTTGCAGCATGGGATATCGCGCTGGCCAATCAGGCAGGCATCAGCCGCAACCTCGTCGGCCTGGTCAGTGAACAATCCGTCTACAACCTGCGCACGCGGACCATCGAACTGGAAGTCATCCCCGCATGTCGTGAGCTTGGTTTGGGGCTCATCCCCTGGTCACCGGTTGGGGGTGGATACCTTGCAGGTGCTTTGGAGAAATACGATCAAGGCCGTCGTTCGGGCCCGAACTTCGATGCAGCGGTTGCCAAGATGCGCCCGCAACTCGAAGCCTACGAATCGCTGTGCAAAGACATCGGCCATGCCCCCGCACAAGTCGCCCTTGCCTGGCTGCATCACAACCCCGTGGTCACCGCCCCCATCATCGGCCCGCGCACCATGGAACAACTCACCACGTCCATCCAAACACTGGACATCCAACTCAGTGATGAAACCTTAACCAAACTCGACGAAATCTGGCCCGGCCCCGGCGGCGAAGCCCCGACAGCATATGCATGGTAATTCCCGCTGAGAATCGTTAAGCTGCATCAACCTGCTGCTGCCAACGAATCACGGAGCACCCATGATGTCTCGAAACAAGCGTGTCCTTGCCTTTGAATTTCAAAGGATGCTTGCCCTGTGTATGCTGTTTGCGATCATCAAACCTGCCGTCAGTCTTGCTCAACTCACCAACCTCACGGCAATCAGCAACGCACCTGCAACGCAGAAAATGGTCGAACAGATCGGCCAATGGCAATTCACACCCGCACGGTCCGCCAGTCAACGACAAACCGGTCGATTCATCGTCTACACCCCACCGACATGGGATGGGATAACCAAACTCCCGATGCTCATCTTTCTGCATGGCGCTGGCGCACGCACGGAACGTGAAGACACGATTGAGGCCTTGTACAAAGAGTTTTTCCCAACACTCATTCGCCAGGGCAAGACGTTTGATGCCATCGTTCTCTGCCCGCAGGTTTCGGGTTATTGGGGGGATGAAGGTGCACAGTTCATCGATCAGGCGATTGACTTTTACAAAAATCAATTTGACCACGACCGACTCTATCTCACCGGCTTGAGTTCCGGTGGCGGAGGCACCTGGCGTGCTGCTGTTCTCAAACATGATCTGCTTGCAGCAGCGGTGCCGATCTGTGGCATTCGTACATCAACTGAGCATGATGACCAACTGGTCAATCTGCCAATCTGGGCTTTTCACAACAAGCACGACCCCTATCAAAAAGTCCAATACACCCGCGATCATATCCATGCTATTGGCAAAGCCGGTGGGCAATACATCCGTTACACCGAATACGATCAGACACCGGGTAAATCACACACAGGTAAAGACGGCCAACCTGTGTTCCCCAAGTGTCACCCCCATGCATGGGAGGCAGCCTACAGCGATGACACACTCTGGCAATGGCTCTTTGCCCAACAACGCGGCCAACCCCAGCGCGCTTTAACACAGCATGATTGACCATTGATAACCAAACAACTTCAAGCACACGACATCACGGCGCGTGTTTGTTTTTGCGCAAACTTGCCCATCACCACCGACACACCTGACCCAACACCCAAACCAATCAGATGAGCCAACGGCAAAGCAACGATGCCTGCTGCAACACTATCCATGAACACCGTCTGATGCGTGATCAATTCATATGCAGTCTTGGCAATGAAACTCAGTAAAGCAAACCAACCCACCAGATACCAAAAGCGATCCGACTCCTGCTGGGCCTGCCTGATCACATGCACGATCACCACGCCAAACAAAGCACAATCCAAACCGGATAAACCGCGAATAACAACCATCTCCGGCTGCAACCAATAGAGTCCGACGGAGATGGCCACGCTGCTAATGAGCAAACTCAATACCGTATCTTTGAGATCAAGGCGTACCGCCCACAGCCCCAACACCGCAAAGGCCAAGGCATCGAAAAAAAGATGATCCGCTGACCAGTGACACCAATGCTGACTCACCAACCGCCACAATTGCCCATGTGCAATCGCAAAGCGGTTGTACTCCAACAGGCCAACTGCATCACCAAACAACGGCAAAACCAAGGCAGGCAGTAAACACAATCCGACGAAGACAAGTTGTTGCTTGAGTGATTTCATGATGTGGTTCTATCAATATTGACGTCAATGAATCGATCTTTCATTTAGCCGCATCGCTTGCGGTGCGTTGATCATTAACGTGATGGTTTAAAAATTCGGGACAGGCCAACATACACGCGATGTTGCACCTGTCCCTGGGTGACGTCTGTTTCACAAGTCCGGTGCATCCGACTTGATGTTGTTTCGTGGTGGGATCAAACCCTCGTCACCCATCCCAACGCGGAGCCCTTTCTATCGTTGCGTTGGGATGGGTGTCCTTGATCCCCTTGCCCCCGGCCCCGGAAGTTCCCCGGAAGCTCCCAGAAAGAGCCCGCAAGAATTCCCCCGGATGACTGAGCCCGGAACGCTCAACATTTTCCCCACGGAAGTGTGAACCAAGTTGACCAAGGACGTGCTCCTGACCGCAGCTGACGAGGGAAGTTTGGTTTATCTTTGCGGTCATGGCGGTGATTCGAGAATGGGACATTAATCATCAATGCGTCTTGCAGCATCCAACGCGATGGGCTGATGCTTGAGAATTTCAATCGCGGCTTTGCGTTGCGTGGGCGTTGGTTTAAACGCATCGATCAGAAGCAAAGTCACATCCACTTGTTGAGCTTTGCCGACTTCTGCCATAGCCTGCTTGTCCCATTTGCAGATCAGACGATCCACACCCGTTTGCTGCTTGATCAAAGGCAGGGATGACTGCACATGTTTGAGTATTTCATCCACCGGCTCGGTGCTGAAAGCCTGCATATGCAGCTTGGTTTGCTGAGCCTGACCCCATGCTTTGAGCTGCTCAACCCTGGCGGTGTCACCGTCTTCAACCGCCTGGGCATAGGCCTGATGATTGGCGGTGTGAATCGGCTGGACATGCTGTTTATATGCAGGCGAATTCACAAAGGCGATGGCAATACTCCGTGAGTCGTAAACACCAACCCGCTGCGGGTCAATGGCCTCCGCGCTTTGCTCGGGCTGGGGTTGACAGCCGGTCATTGGAATCAAGACTATGAGCAGACAAACGGTGAGTAACATGTTGTGAATCAGCCAACGTGAATCGCCTGGTAGCATACGTGACATAATGAACTCCTTGCGTAGATGCATTGATCAGAACAATCAGACACAACGACGACAGCGAGACACACGGTAGATGGCCAAGGCACCGAGCAGGATCACCGCTGCTGCTGAGAGCGGATCAATCGCACCGCCGCCGCCGCCACCCACCGGGAGCTTGAAGTCAAAGTTACGTTTGCGGCTGGGAGCAGGACTGTTGCCCTGCGGGCGCGATACCTGCGGAGCACGGGTTTGAGGCGTCGGCGTTGTATTCACGTTGGTCGGTGCAGGGGCAACATTCGTCACCGGCTGCGGGGTCGGAACCTTGGGTGTATTGGCCATGGCAAACTGCTGCATCGCCTGTTGTCGAAGCTGTGAGAGCCGTTGATTCACTGCATCCCGCGCTGCACGGTCACGTTGAATCCGGATCGCGTTTTTACGGTCAATCTGCCAACGCTTGTATTCCGCATCATTCTCAAGGACCAGGAAGCTGGTGTACTCGGTGACGATGGAATACGCTTCACCCAGGCCGACCACCTTTTCGATGTTGGCCCGCGAGTTACCATCTTCAAGCAGACTTGTAATGGCATGCGAGGCCCACATGCGTTCGATCTCTGGGTTACCCATATCCTTGTTGGGCAGTTCAATCGGGGCAGTCTGGTTAAACGCCTTGCCCATGATGTTGGCGGAGATGTTGATGTTGGTGTTTGCAGATGCATTGCGATAGCGACCGTAAACGCGAATCGGCTTGCCATAGTAGAGTGCGGGTAACACCTTCGGCTCGACGTCGTAGACATCCGCATCGCTAAAGGCAATCTTCAAATCCGTTGCAGCAGGACGCACGAGTTTGCGGCGAAACGCCTGGGCCTGCCGTTGAAAATCATCACCCTGTGAAAGGAACGCTGCAAGACCGTTGGTCTGTTGGGCCAGTTGGTTAAGCAGGGGACGATTGACTTCATTGCCCACGCCGATGGTGAAAATGCGGGCGTTTTCAGGGCGTTGACCGATCAGGGCCAACAGTTCACTGCGGGCACTCTGTTCGGTCATGCCATCGGAGAGAATGACGATGTTCAACTGACGATCGGGATTCGCATAGGTGTAAGCAAAGTTTAAAGCAGGTGACAGGTTTGTCCCACCGCGAGCGCTTTGCTGATCCAGAAACACTTTGGCTTGATCAAGATGATTGCTATCCGCAGGATTGAGTTGTTTAAACAGTGGCACGGCTTTGACATTGAAACTGATGACATCAAAGCGATCCTGATCGGAGAGTTCACTGATAAAAGCCATGATGGATTGCTGGCTGATGATGAGCTTGGAGCTGTTACGCATGCTGCCCGAGGTGTCGAGCACGAAGACATAATCCATGGGTTGATCGAGCTGCGCCAGTTCCTGGCCTGCAGTGAGACTGAGCATGAAGTAACCATCTTCGCCCTTGGGTTTGGACGTGATGACATCAATCCCGGTCCGTGGGCGATTCAGATCAAAGTTAAGCACGAAGTCCTGGGCAATGCTGCCTGCATCGGTTTCGTAGCTGGCTTCGTAGAAGTTGTCATTGTGTTTGGCGATGACGAAACCATCTTTGTGTGAAGGCGATTGCATGTTGGTGATCGGGATTTCGCTGAGGACACGCAGGGTCATGGCCAGCTTGCCGGTGGTAGTTTGATTGATGTTGTCCCGCGTGATCGTTGCAAGCGGATAGACATAGTTGACCTGGTTGTGGTCAAAGTCCATTTCCTGGTAGTAGGTCACCTTGACGCGTTGCTGGGCGTTGGCAGGGATGGGAAAAATGCGCATCTCAAACGTTTTGTAGTCGACCTGTTCAAGCAGCCCGGGGTCGCGGTTCACGCGTTTGTAGCTGTTGTAGATTTCACGAGCGCGTTGCTTCTCGACGACTTCGCCGATCATTTCCTTGCCGTTGATCCACATACTGAAGTTCGAGACGCTGGCATTCTTGGGGACGGGAAACGTGTAGAGCGCTTCGACCTGTCGGTTCTCGGTGTTAAGGAAAATCTGATCGACTTCGGTGACTGCGATGCCGTTGTTGATGGTGACGTTGACGGTCTGTTCCTGAATCTCGAGGACACCCCCGAAACCGCCGTCTGCGATGAGCAGGCCTGCTGCGTTGGCATTGCGCGTCATCATGGGTGCGAAGACAGCAAGGAGTCCCGCGAGCACTGAAAGCACAAGCTTGTTGCTGCGAAAGATAAACGGGGGCAGGTCAGGGCGCGGGGGTCGGGGTTGCTGGGGTTTGCCGGATGACATGGTTGGGCTCCATTGAAAAAGGTCAGGTTGCTGGCGGTCTGCCATAACCTGAAACAACGTCCATGCCAGTTGAAATTTTGAAGATAAAATTGTTTTCAGAAAGCAGCATGTCAGATCATAAAACATTATTTTAAAAACACTAACATCTCAATCATCTTTTACAATGACGTCTCCATGTTCAAGGAATGGTGTACATCTATTGAACATTGATGTACATTTTTTGCATGGCCATCTTCACCCCATCTCAGCGTAAAAAAGCCACCGTCCTGGCGCAGATCACCTATGCCAACCCGTTTGACCCGGCACGCATCCGCATCGAACGCCAGGCACTGGGCAAGCTTTTCAAAGGCAATCATGCCATCTGGTCCTACCTCACCGACAGCAATGACCTGCACAACATCGACGCACTCAACGAGATGATGACACAGGTGGTCAATGACGCCCGCAGCAATATTCTCGAAAGCAAAACACGCAACGACGATGACCTGCGACTGTATGAAGACATGGTCTTCTACCTGCTGTACGAAGACACGCGAGACGGCTTGGAACAGATGCTCGCTAAACCTCAGACACTTAACGATGCGTCATTCATGCAGCGACATTACGCGCGCTTCAAAAAACAGTTTGACCATTACCTTTCACTACCCGACATCACCATGCCGTCCGGCCATCTCTCGCCGCATGTCTATGCGGTCTTCTTTCAGATTCGTCGCGCGTTTGAGAACATCTTCAACTGTCTCGTCGGTCAATCCCAACCCATGGCAAAACTCCGGCAAAGTGTCTGGCAGTCCCTCTTCACCCATGATGAACGGCTCTACGTCCGCGGACTCTATGCACGCATGGCCGACTTCACCACACTCATCACCGGCCCGTCGGGTACCGGCAAGGAACTTGTCGCTCGCGCGATCGGTCAATCGCGTTACATTCCCTTTGACCCACGCCACAACCAATTCACCGAACACTACAGTGAATCATTCTTCTCACTGAACCTTTCTGCCATGTCCCCCACCCTCATTGAGTCTGAACTTTTCGGGCATAAGCGGGGCACATTCACCGGCGCGACATCCGACCGCAAAGGTTGGCTGGAAGTCTGCCCTGCACTCGGTGCTGTCTTTCTTGATGAGATTGGGGAACTGGACTTGACCATCCAGGTCAAACTCCTGCGCGTGCTCCAATCGCGCACGTTCCAACGCTTAGGTGAAAGCAAAGACCGGCACTTTGCAGGCAAGATCATCGCAGCGACCAATCGCGATTTACCCCTTGAAATGCAGTCTAAAACGTTCCGTGAAGATTTGTACTACCGCCTGTGTTCAGACATCATCACCACGCCGTCACTTGCTGAGCAACTCAGTGATGAACCCCAAGACTTGACGCGATTGGTCACGTTTATTCTCAAACGTTTGCTTGGTGATGATGCGCTGGATGCCTTACCCAAGGTGTTGGCATGTATCCATGAGCAACTGGGTGATGAGTATCCCTGGCCGGGCAATATCCGTGAGCTTCAACAATGCGTGAGTAACATTCTGATTCGTGGCTGTTACCAACCGCGAACCTGCGTGCAGGATGTCGATCCCAGAGAAGCCCTCAAAACCCTCACCGAACAAGGCACGCTCTCTGCCGATGCTTTGCTCAATCGCTATTGTCATTGGATGTATGAAAAGCTTGGTAACTACGAAGCGGCTGCAGCACAACTCGGATTGGATCGACGCACGGTTAAAAAACGTGTCGATGAAGCAGCGTTGGAACATTAAATATATTGCGACACAAAGTCATGAAATCGTTGTGATTTTTTATCGTCACTCCCGCGCAGGCGGGAGTCCAGTGATAAGTGCAAGCGTCAACAGAATACCATTGGATTCCCGCCTTCGCGGGAATGACAGAGAGATAAAACGAAGGCATTCTCACATCAGACATGTCATCAAACGCAATTAAAACATCAAGCACCACCACTCACCGCATCGCCGGTTGTGTCGTTGCCCACTGAGCCATTTGTGCGTATTCCCGCTGCTTGTCTTCGAAGTACTTGGCGCGATTGGTATTGTTGAGCTTGCGGTAACCCGCTGCAACAATCTTTGCCTGTTCGGCTGCAAGCTTGAACTGCGCGTTGTCATACAGCACCCACGTGTAAAGTTCATGCGCATCCAGATCCGCCCCGCCGGTTGCAATGCATTTTGCCCCGGCATCCGCAGCTTTTTCTGTCAGATATCCCGCGCGATAGGATCGCATGGCAAAGTAATATCCCTTGGCTTTGTCTTTGATATCCGTGAGTTGGGCAGCATACTGCATGTACGCATTGCCGGACTTCTCGTATTTTTTGAGTGTGTTGTAGGCGTTGCCCTGTGCCCCGTATCCCGAAGCTGCATCATCCTTGAACGTTCGGATGTAGGTCTCAGCGACCATGATTGCCTGCCAATTGAATGTCTCGCGGGGTTCGACTTTCTGCAGCGCGTTCATCTGAATCCGAAGCAGACTCCGGTTGGACACGTGCTTGATATCCTGCATGAGATAATGACAAGCTGCAGCAAGTAACGCTGCATTGTCCGGGTAAGTCGAAGCGCGCCCGAGTTTGAGAATGCGGTTGACCGGCTTGGTGAAGGTGTCGAACGTTGAACTGCCCAGCTGTTTTTCCAGACGGTCCCGTTCGTTGGCACAGGCCAGTTCGTCGACTTGTTCAGGCTTGATACGATCCGTCGCACGACCTGCTGCACCGGCGTTGTACTCCAGCAAGGCCATGTCCAATTGCCCCTGTTTTTCAAGGAGTTTTGCTTTGAGCAATCGCGCTTTGGGTTCATAACCCCACTGTCGAAAGACCTGCTCAAACAAACGATCATCGGGTTTGAGTTCGTCTTGCTTCTGCTTGTTCAACAGTTCCAGTGTGTGAATGTGATAGGTGACATAACGCCCCTTATCCATGAGTTTGGCAAACTGATCAAAGCTCTTTTTATCACCATTCTCCAGTGATTTGATCGCAAAACCAAAGAGCTGTTGCTGCATCCATTTTTGGATCGATGTGTCATACACCAAATCGTTCATGAACCAGCCGTAACCGTTAGACCGCTTGTACAGATCCATCTGCGTATAGGCGTCGGCAGCGGCGATGGCATCCTCGGCTTTGATGCCATCATAAAATTGATCAACGAGTTTCTGCATGGGCGGTTGCTTGCCTGCCTTGAGATCAGCGGTGTGTTTGACCATGCCCAGGGCTTCAAAATAGGTCCCGCCACGCGGTTCGAGAAACTTGTCGCGGTTGGCTTTTTCATGGGCGAATTCGTACGCTGCCATAATCAGGCTGATCGCTGCTGCTTGTTGCGCTTCGTCGATTTTGCCCTGCCTTAGCAGCATATGCGCGCGATAGGTGTTGGCTTTGGCTGAGGGGAAAAGTGCTTCCCATGGCGTGATGATGTCGGTCACCTTATCCCACTGTGACAAGAGAACCAACTGCTCAAGTTGATCTTCCATCACCCACGACTTGGGCAGTTGGTCGAAGGCTTTTTGGATTGCCGGTTCAAACGTCGGCTGCTGCACCCAATACACATGACGATCAAATGTCTGATTGGCAATCAGGTCGGTACGCTTGAACGTTGCATGATTGGCAACAAACGCGATGACCGCATCAGCAAGCGCTTTGCGCTTGGCGGTATCTGTTGGTGCAGCCGCATAGCTGTCAGCTAACGCTTTGAGATCGATATCACGATTGGGTTGGGTTTGCGGCTGACTTTTGGGCGCAAGTTGTGCGATCTGCGCCTGGACCATCTGCTTCATTTTGGCCTTGGTGTCGTCAGGCATGTTGTAGTTTTCAACGTTGGCCAGCATTAATTTGGCAGCTTCCAATGCCATCGCTCGTTCACCGGCGCGCCCCATGATTTCCATCGCCTGCGAACCGTAGGCCGGATCATCGGGCACCGCTTTGAGCGCTGCGAAGATGGCTTTGCATGCCTGTTGTTTTTTGTCCTGCGATTCATAAACTTCAGCAAGCTTGGCCAAACCTGCTGCCTTAAGCTTGATCGAATCGTTGCGTCCGACATAGGTCAGCAGCAACTTCTCTGCTGCCTCAGGTTTTTTGATCGCGGTCAGCAGTGTTGCCTGCATGCCGATGACATCCGGATCGTTGGGGTGCAACTTGACCATCTCACCGACACGTTTGAAGCAGTCACTGGTTTGACGTTGGCCCAACTCAATATTGGCCATCTCGATATTGGCATAGGCGTGATTGGGATCAATGGCCATCGCCTGGTTGAGCAGCTTGACCGCTTCATTGGTGTCGCGCGACAGTCGCTTGAAATGGCCAAGCACCGCGAGCATGGTCGGATGCTGTTTGTGCATGACCACCATCTGTGCCAACTCCTGATTGGCGCGCTGTGAATTGCCCATCTGAAAAAGTATCTCAATGCGCTTGGCTTGCTGACGGATCTTGGGGGACGGGTCAGCATCCTGAGCGAGAGCAACCGGAAGTGATGTCAAGATGGTAAGACAACTGACAGCCAGAGCGGTCAGCATACGCAGGCGGGAGTGATTCATGAGGGACCCCGAGGGTGCGAAGATTGTTATTTGTTTCAGTTTCAGTCCAAAAGACCGAAATCAGGCGACTTCTGCCATATTTTATTCATCTTTTGTACCAAATTGGACACCGACTGTCACATGCATTTTGAGATCGCAAACCAATGGCTTACCAGACGCCGATCTCCTGTAATTGCTTCGTTGCCATCCCCGGCCAATCCTTGTTGGCAAGGGGGCTGGCCGGTGACGGGTGAAGTATCCGGCCGAAGGTGACCGGCGCGTCTTCGCCCAAAGTCTCGATCGCACGCTTTTGAGCAAACGCGCCAACACCAATCACAAACTCCGGCTTGAGGCAGTCCACCAATGCGCGCAAAAACGTATCGCAGATTTCAAAGAGCGGTGCTGATTCAGAGACCGGCAACTTGTCCGGCGTGCGGTTGCGCGAACTTGCCTCCATGAACACCAACGGGCAATAGTTGGTGATGAAGTGATCCTTGAAAAACGCTTTGGGGGTTTGATACTTCTGACTGAATAAACCCCAAAGTCGTCGGCCACTGACTTCGCTTTTGGCACAGGCAAAGCCTTCGACGATGCGCTTGGGATGTTCGACGGGCGGCTTGCCGATGGTGGCATTCTTTTCGTTGATATTCAGAAAATCCGTCACCGCATTGATCTCACCGAACGGTACGCCGGTCTGCGCCATGCCGAATGGACCGGGATTCATGCCGATCATGAGCACGCGCTTTTTGCTTGTCGCGTAGAGTTTGAGGTATCGCTCGTGCGCGCTCCATGCATAGTCCAACGGGTTGTAAACGTAGGCGGTCGGTTCACTGAAAGACAGTTCGTTGACCGCATCTCGAAGTCGGGCGGCCGCAGCAATGACTTGGTCGGAGGTTTGACTCATGGGGATATGATAGCAACTGCAAAGCCGTGACTCTCCTGAGTCACGGGTTGCTTCGCGCATTGAAGTCATCAAGGCAACCCGTCTCTCGGGAGAGAGACGGCTTTAGGGTGGATTAACACAACTGCGTGAGATGGTAGAGACACACGGCACCAGCGACACTGACGTTCAGTGAATCGGTGTTAAGGGACATGGGGATCATCGTGTGTTGCTGAACCTCTTTGAGCGTGTGTTCGTCAATGCCGTGCGCTTCACTGCCAAGCACCAGACTCACCGGCGTGTTGCGTTTGATCTGAGATAACGGCAGCGCCTGATCACTGAGAACCGCTGCGATGTGCTGCATGTGATACTGCTTGGTGAGTTGTCTCATCAGTAAAACCAGATCATCACTGCGGACAATCGGCAGCGAAAAAACCGTGCCCATCGACACGCGGACACTTCGCCGGCTGAATGGATCACAAGCCTGCTGTCCCGTCACCAAAGCGGTCACGCCAAAGCCTGCAGCGATGCGGATCAGCGAACCCATGTTCTCCGTGTTGCTGACGTTTGGGCAAAGTAACAGCGTGGCGCGATCTCCATCCCGTTTAATCAGCGCATCCAGATCAGCGTTGTCAGGCTTGCGTGTGCAGGCAAGTAAACCCGCATGAAACGCATAGCCAACGATGTTGGAGATCACCTGTGTTGGCAGACTCAACACGTCGGTCTTCTCGATGACGTGTTGGGGGACAAGGTGTTGATGCTTGCGTTCGACGACAACCGAATCAATCAGCCAATGGGTCTCAAACAGACGTTGAACGTTGAACTTGCCTTCGATGATCATATGCACTGGATCACGATCGAGCTTCTGGGAAGGCAGATCGCGATAGCATGCCAGGCGCGGATCATCGAGTGTGTCCAGTTCAATCAGTGGCATATTTCATCTCATCAGGAATCGGCGCGATCACGTCAATGTCATCAAACTTGATTCGCTGAGCATGCAGTAGCGTGCGCGTGTTGGCAACGGGTGAACCGTAAAGCGTATCACCGACAACGGGGTGGCCAACGTTAGCCATCATCGCGCGGATCTGATGCAGGAATCCGGTTTGCAGGTCGATGCTGATGTCCGCGACGTCATCCATCTGCCGCATGAGCGCAAAGGACATGGTGCAGAGTCGGGACTGGGGTGTGTACTCGCTGAGCACTTTGACCTTGGCGGGTTGATGTTGGGCGATGATCAGATGTTTGGCGAGTTTGGCGGACTCTTTTTTGAGTTTGCCATGCACGATCGCGCGGTAGCGTTTGAGGGTGTGACGTTTGTCGGTGATGGCATTGCGACCGCGTTCGTAGCCGGCATTGGTCAGCGCGACCATGAGCGTGCCGGTGGTGTCCAGATCGAGTCGATGGATGACACCGCTGCGGAGTTTGCCTTCGCCGACATCCTGAATCTGCGGGTATTGGGCAATCAAGCCGTTAAGGACGGTGGTGGTCTGCGTGGGGTCCAGTGGATGCACGCCCATGCCTGCAGGCTTATCAACGATGAGCAGATCGTCATCAGCATAAAGCACGGGAATCTTGATATCCGGGTTGGGCAGGACGGTCTGCGAGCGGTTAAGCAGGCGGTCATCCACGACAACATGATCACCGACTTCAAGCGTGATGCCAGGCCTGGCAACGCTACGGTCGTTGATGGTCACCGCGCCCGCTTCGACGAGCTTACGCACCTGTGATCGGGAGAGTTTGAGTTGGTCTGCAAGATAGCGATCCAAACGTGCAGGGGCATTGGCTTCGGTGATGGAAAACGAGGGTGTGCTGTTGGACATGCGTAACAGGATAGCGATTGTTGAGAGGGTATGTTTTTTGAGGGTGGTTTTGTGTGGGAAGATTGTGATGTGAATAAAAGAACCCTGGGGTTAAAACCCCAGGGCTTTAATGTGTATGCGGTAGATAATTGGCAAGTCTCAAGCTGTTACTGGACTTGGTGGTCGGTGGGTTTGCGGTAGTCAGCCAGGTTGATGGACTTGAAATATTCAATCGTCTTAGCCAAGCCTTCTGCCAAGGGGATCTTGGGTTCCCAACCGAGTTTGTCCTGGGCGATGGTGATGTCGGGCTTGCGCTGAGTTGGATCGTCCTTGGGAAGCGGTTTGTAAATGAGCTTGCTTTTGGAGCCTGTCATTTCGATGACCATTTCCGCCAGTTGCTTGATGGTGAACTCACCGGGGTTACCGATGTTGACCGGGCCGGTGACATCATCGGGGGCATCCATTAACTTGATGAAGCCGTTGATCAGGTCATCGACGTAGCAGAAGCTGCGGGTCTGGGAACCGTCACCGTAGATGGTGATGTCCTGACCGCTGATGGCCTGGATGATGAAGTTGGAGACCACGCGACCGTCGTAGGGATGCATGTGCGGGCCGTAGGTGTTGAAGATACGGACCACGCGGATGTTCACGCCGTTCTGGCGGTGGTAGTCGAAGAACAACGTCTCCGCACAGCGTTTGCCTTCGTCGTAGCAGGCACGCAAGCCGATGGGATTGACGCTACCGCGGTAGGACTCAGGCTGCGGGTGGATTTCCGGATCACCGTAGACTTCACTGGTGGAGGCCTGGAAGATTTTGGCTTTGGTGCGCTTGGCCAGGCCGAGCATGTTGATCGCACCCATGACCGATGTCTTGACGGTCTTGATGGCGTTGTACTGGTAATGGACGGGCGATGCAGGACAGGCGAGGTTGTAAATCTCATCGACCTCTGCCATGAAGGGTTGGGTGACATCATGCCGAACGAGTTCGAAGTTGGGCCTATCCAGCAGGTGGACGATGTTGGATTTCTGGCTGGTAAAGAAGTTGTCCAGACAGATCACATCATGGCCGGCATCGACCATGCGCTGACAGAGATGTGAACCGAGAAAACCAGCACCACCAGTGATGAGGATACGCTTGAGATGTGTCGACATATTTTGCCCTGTAGTTATTGGAAGCTTCGTCTACCCACTCAATCGCCCAGATTCGGCTCAGGCTTGAGTGAATTTCGCACCGGGCTTGACGTCAAAACCGACGAATTGGCCCACCTCAAAGTCACTCGCGGATTGGGCGGTGGCAAATGAACAGACAAATGGACATGCTGCAAGCACGGTGATGGTATTGGCTGTCGTGTCTGTAGCGGTAATGCGGCCTTGGATGCGACGGGGGCGACCGTAGACCGGCTCGACATAGCGGCCGCCGGTGCCTGCCTGCGTCAGGTCCACGCGGAGAGCTTCAACGGTGATTGTGCCGGAGACTTTCCCGGTGACCGAAGGGGTGACCGGGTTGTCGATGAGCAGGTGCAGTTGATAGTCGGTATGGGGCAGACCCAGAACCATTTTACCTTCGGATTGCTCAACGAGGGTGCCCTTGGCGATGGGGCTGGCGGTGGTGGTGGTGTCGCTCATCATCACTCCTTGGTGATATTGGGTTTGAGGAAAGTATCGGTTAGACGTTAGGATATCGACAAGTAACGTGGGTTCCAAACCCAGCTGATAGCCAAATTGGAAGTTTGCCATGGCAGAGTCGGTGATTAACAAGCGCTATTGCACGGATAAACTGACCGTCAAGTATGCCCACGTGGGGTTGCTGGACGTGACGGATCAGCGTATCTGGATTGCCAAAAAACGCATGGGTCAGAATCCCATCCAGACTTCCCACGCCCGATTGATCACCGGGGGCTCCAACACCTCCTCCACCGCAGACAAGGACCGCTTCGTCTGCACCTGGTTTCACACCCCCAACACCGGCGAAGGCTACGTCCACGGCTATCCCATCGAATGGACCGAAGGCCATCTGCTGGTGCGCATGGACCCCAACTGGAACTACCAGACCAAGCAGTTCATCCCCAATTCTGAGACGCGCAAAATCGAACGCAACATCGACAACCAGTTCGCCTGGGCCAAGCGCGTGTTTCAGATGTATGTGGCCATGAAGCCCAACTTCCCACTGAGTTGGCACATGATCGGTCCCCGTGCTGCGGACAGTATGTTCTACGTCGAACGCGTCGAAGCGGCGGATTAAAGCGGTCTTAAACCACTAATCTTTCTGAGATTATTATTTTGTCATTCCCGCGCAGGCGGGAATCCAGTGGCATTTTGTACACTCTTGCAGGTTCCACTGGACTCCCGCCTGCGCGGGAGTGACGGAAGTGTGACCCCTTTGTCCCCCTCCCAACCCAAGCCGCCAGATGAGACTTTATGTCGAATCTGAAGGGTCAAATGCACACGTTGCATCAAAATTTACAAATCTTTTTAAAACTTATCTCAATCAACAACAACACCTTAAAAACCATATCAAAATATTTTCACTCAAATTGTTGCACGATGTTGTATTGTGTCTACAATTAAGTGCAATGACAGTGACCATCCGAGACATCGCCAATCAACTCAACCTCTCGCCTTCGACGGTCTCCCGCTCGCTGGCAGGTTCGCCCCGCATTCACCCGCGGACTCGGGCTGAGGTCACGCAGATGGCTGCACACCTGGGCTACAACTATTCTCAGCGGTCCAGCCGTGAGAAGCCCACCCAATTGCAGATGCAGATCGGTGTGCTGTTGCGTTCGACGCAGTCCCACGAATCGCGCGTCGCAACGCAGATGCTCCAGGGCATCACCTCGGAGATTGACCGTACGGATTTGAGCGTGTCGATTCACGCGGCCCGTGATATGGACAGTGATGACATCAAGCCCGCAGACCTGCCCAAGGTGATCTCCGGCTATGGCTGTGACGCGGTGATTCTCGAAGGTCGCTACACCGCGGACCTCGTGGCCCGGATCGCAGAGCATGTCCCGGTGGTCACCATGAGTTGGCTCTACCCCGGCATCAAACACGATGCGGCATTGGCCGGTGACAGCGAAGGCATCAACCTGATGGTCGATCATCTCGTGGAGCTGGGTCATCGCAAACTCGCCTACATCGGCCTGTATCACCCCGCGTCCTTTGCACAAAGTCGTCAGGCCGGTTTCATTCAGGGATGCTTGAATAACCATCTGGACATCTCCACGCAGCACATGGTCGGTGAGTCCTTTTTTGATGCCAATCGTCAACCGGATATCAATCAACTCAAAGCCATGCTCAACGATGGCGTCACCGGATTTATCTGTGTGAATGACCTGGTTGCAACGCGTGTCTACGATCAACTCCAAAGCCTCGATGTCCGCGTCCCTGAAGATGTGAGTATCACCGGCTTTGACAATGCCTATACACAACTGGATCGCAGCATTGCCTTGACCACCATCGAGCCACACTTTGCTTCAGTGGGTCGGATGGCGGTGCAACTGGCAATGCGCCGCTTATCGCAACCGCTCTCGGATCACGTGCATGCTGCCATGCAGGGCGAGTTGGTAACTGGTCAGAGTACCGGCCAGGTTCAATCATAAAGTTTGAGTGTTCATCAAGCCGTCTGCTGGTGGGTATGACGGTGTTTTGAATCGTAAAGTTACAACCAGACAATGGAGGCAAGATGCAACGCACATCTGCACAGTCAAATCGTGACCGGGGTTTAAGAT
>PAIY01000244.1 GCA_002704825.1 Phycisphaeraceae bacterium | reverse complement strand
GAAAAATTCCTCACAACTGCTTGATTTGCTTATTGTCACTGACTAATATTCTACGTATTCAGTTCTACGTATACAGTTTGGGTGAATCAAATGAGTGTCTCGCAGAATGACATAGCCAAAGCAGCGGGGGTCAGCCAACGGGCGGTGTCGGGCGGAATAAGGGGACATTCTACTTTATCTGCTTTGATCTCACACGGGGCCCCATTTCCCCGCATTATCTGGCCGTTGCTCTGGTCCGACAAACATATCAGAAAAATTCCTCACAACTGCTTGATTTGCTTATTGTCACTGACTAATATTCTACGTATTCAGTTCTACGTATACAGTTTGGATGAATCAAATGAGCGTCTCGCAGAATGACATAGCCAAAGCAGCGGGGGTCAGCCAGCGGGCGGTGTCGTTTGGGGGACGATAAAGGGGACATTCTACTTTATTGCTTTGATCTCACACGCGACCCCATTTCCCCGGAACGAAAAAGGTGTCAGGTACCATTTTCACACTCCCACTTCGACGCGAGATCGAGGGTTTCCAAACCCATCTTAACCCCACCGACTGAATATCACTGAATAATCCATTTTTCCGATCAACTGCTTGATTTGCTCTGGTCAGGCGTCTAATATTCTACGTATTCAGTTCTACGTATACAGTATGGATGAATCAAATGAGTGTCTCGCAGAATGACATTGCCAAAGCAGCGGGGGTCAGCCAACGGGCGGTGTCGTTTGCGCTTAACGGTAAGTCCAATGTCAGTCAGGAGAAACGAGAAAAAATCCTTGATGTGGCTCAAAAACTCGGCTACAGGATTAACGCTTCAGCCAGGGCGATGCGCAAGCAGAGTACCGGGGCGATTGGCGTGTTGGTGCAGCATTACAATGTCGGTAACACCTTTTTGCAGGGCATTAATCACACGTTTCAGCAGGAAGGCTTTCACACAATCATCGAGCAGTTCACCAGCGTTTTGCCTTTGAGTGATACGCCTTGTCGCGTGGTGTTGGAGAATGTGGTTGATGGCTTGATTGTGATCAATTCCGATGCCACGATCATCGATTTGATCCAGAACCAATTTACCAATCTCATGGATCAGACAGTCTGGTTGGAGAGTTCCTATTTCGCGCCGTTTAATTGTATTCGCCGAGATGAAATGAGCGTCTGTGACTTGGCAGTCAAGCAAGTGTCAGCAGCTGGATTCAAACGCGTGGTGTATGTGGGGTATCAGGAACATGCGATCGACACGGACCGTTTGAATAAACAATTTGACAAAAACAAGCCCTATTTCGGGGGCATTCACTATTCGAGTTATCAACGCTATGCAGGCATCAAAGCTGCGTGTGCCAAGTATGGTCTTGAGTTCGTCCCGGTGGGTTCGGGGGTTCATGACGTTCCCCTCACACCCAATCAACTTGCGGCATACTTGAAGCAGGCATCGGGCATCAAATCAGCAGTGATTCCCTATGACATTCTGATGACGCAATGGGTTTTCAGACAATTGGCTTTGGTGGGGATGGTTTGCCCGCGAGATTATGGACTCATGTCGCTGGATGACATGCGCACGTTTCAGCAGCAGCAGTTCTGGCCGGAGTTGGCGCGCATGACATTTGATCGTGTTCATGCAGGTGAATTGGCTGCCCAAATGCTTTTGGAGATGATCCAAAGCAAGAAGCAGGTCAAGTCGATCAATGTCACAGGCCAATGGGTTAACGGTCAGACGTTGGATCATGACTGTTAGATAGACATGCAAGACGAATTTTCAGATGTGAAAGGTATGCAATGCCAGGTGCTTCACGATCTCATCAACATAAACAGGCGTTCACACTCATTGAGTTACTGGTTGTGATTTCCATTATCTCACTGCTGATTTCGATCTTGTTACCTGCTTTGGGGAACGCTCGGAAATCGGCGCGGGCGATGCAATGTCTCACGCTGCTTAAGCAATATGGCACAGGCAATTTCCTGTATACACAGGATCATGGTGGTTGGTATATCCCGATCCGCAGACAGGATGGTGACACGGATCAGGGCATGTGGACGCGCAATACTTATCTTCAACAAGTCATGAATACCGTCGTCAACCCAGGCACCAATTACTGGAAAGCATCACTGCTGTGTCCCGATGCCAGGCTGGCACTGGAAAAGCCCCATCCTGATCGACCGGAGACTTTCTACCTGCCATGGAGCTATGGCTACAACAGCACATGGGACGGGCTATGGAATTTCCCGGTCTATCGAACCTACAACGGCATCAATATTCGACACATCACGCAAAGTGAAATGGATCGCGTCGGACCATCATCCAAAGCCATGTTTGTCGATGCATTGGACTTCCAGCTGGTCGCAGGCAATACCACCTATTGGCGAGGAAACGATGCAACGACACTTGCTGTTCGCCCCAATACCGCAATGAGTTTTCGACACAGCAGCGGCAGTGTCATGAATACCGTCTTTTACGACGGGCATGCAAGCGGTGTCCGCCTGGAAGATGCCAAAGATAATGAAAAACTCTGGTTGCTCGATCCTGATGACCAGATCAACTGATAGCCATATTTTCACTTAATAAAACACAAATCCAAGGAATCGATTGACCATGATCAAGACCAGTGTTCTTACGTTCGTGCTTGGCGTCACCATGACGTCGCTTTCTTTTGCTCAGGTTCTGCCTCAACCCATTGAACAAGCAATCGAAAAATATCACCCCCAAGTCCTGTTACCTCACGATGTATTGGATCACGCGCACCTGCAACAGAACGATGAAGGCATGGGAACCCTCTCCAACCCTGAACAAGGCATGGTTGAACTGATCTGCGAAAACACGTCTACGAAAGTCATCGATTTGCAGTTGGTGGTCAATGTTCCAGTGGCAATGCAAAAGGGCGATACGCTTCTGTTGGTGGTCAAAGCCCAATCATTGGCACATGACCCGAACTACGATTTTGGTTTGTTGTTTCTGAATTTTGAGCGCGATATCAAATGGACAAAATCACTTGGGTATCAGGTCAAACTCGACGATCAACCGCAGTTGCTGGCGATCCCATTTCGCTTGCGTGAGGATACACCTACTGGCGAAGGTCGTCTCACTTTCCCCATTGGCTATTTCCCGCAGGCATTACGGCTAAGCGAGTTACAACTCTACAACTTCGGCAAGCAAATCGCTGTCGATGAACTGTCCACGAAACAGTATCAGTACGAAGGTCATGAGCCCAACGCAGCATGGCGGAAAGAGGCTGCCAAACGCATTGAGCAACACCGTAAAGCTCCGATATCCGTAACGGTGGTCGATGCCAATGGACAACCCGTGAAAGATGCGGATGTCCACGTTCAGATGCAACGTCATGCCTTTGCATTTGGCACTGCGGTCAACGAATGGAAATTTATCGGCGATGATCCTGATCGTCGCATTTACAAGCAGAAAATTGCTGAGCTTTTCAATACCGCTTCGATGGAAAGTAGTTTGAAATGGGCCTCCTGGTATCGCCAAGGCAATCAGCAACGTCTCGATGCGACCATGCAATGGCTTGCGGATCACGATATCTCTGTCCGTGGGCATACGATGGTTTGGCCGTCCTGGAAGAAGTCGCCCAAAACACTGGTTGAGAAACTCAAAGCTGATCCGCAATTTCTCCGTGAGCAGGTGCTGGCTTTCATTGAAGAAGTCGGTCTGCAATGCAAAGGCCGTGTGGTAGAATGGGACGTCCTCAACGAAGTGCACAACAATCACGATTACCTGGATGTGCTCGGTGAGCAGGCAATTGATTCGTGGTTTGCCAAGGCACGGCAGGTGGATTCGGATGTCCCGCTGCTGATCAATGAGTTTGGAGTCATGCAGGGCAAAGGCGGGTATTCGCTACTCAAACAGGACAAGCACTATCAACTCATCAAGCGACTGCTGGATCGCGGTGTTCAGATTGATGGCATTGGTTTTCAGAGTCACTTCCGACTCTATGCGGTCACGCCACCCAAACGCGTCTGGGAAATTCTGGATCGCTATGCCGAATTGGGTTTGAAAATCGGAATCACCGAATATGATCTGGCATGGGTGAGCGAAGAATTTCAGGCTCAATATCTCCACGATTTCATGACCGCGACGTTTGCCCATCCGTCCGTCAATCAGTTCGTCATGTGGGGCTTCTGGGATGGCTCACACTGGCGCGAAGATGGGGGCATGTATGCAAAAGACTGGCGTGAAAAACCATCACTTACTGTCTACAAAAACCTGGTCTTCAAACAATGGTGGACCGACGAAACCCATACCACCAACAAGCAGGGTATGGTGAACCTGCGAGGTTTTCACGGCGATTATCAGGTGACCGTACAGGCTCAAGGCAAAACAGTGACGCATCAGGTCAACCTGACCCCAACAGGTTTGGATGTCCGACTCACATTACCTCAATGACCATGTTCAATCTTGATCCGTTGCTGACCGCATCGCTGTGGTTTGCGGCATGACCATCACTTTTCTCATCTCAACTTTAGATGCGATGCGTCGCGGTTATTGAACCTGCACCTCACTAGCCGCAAGCAGACATGCGTACGTGCTGACGCCGTACTCGAGGAAAGAACTCTGAAGTTGATAGTTAAAATATACTTTGTTTTTAAAGCGTTTTATTCAAATTGGTTAAATGTTTTTGTTTTGATCTTTCCCTGCGGTTGGCTTGAAATGGTTGGTTCGACTGCCTAGCATGTACTACGCATTCAGTTCTGCGAATTCAGTACTACGCATTCAGTCGAGGTTTTTTCATGACGGTTTCTCAATACGACATTGCCAAAGCCGCTGGTGTCAGTCAACGGGCGGTTTCATTCGCCTTAAATGGCAAGCCCAACGTCAGTAAGGAAAAGCGAGAGAAAATTCTCAAGGTCGCTGAGAAAATGGGCTACCGTCCCAACGCCACGGCCAGGGCCATGCAACGACGCAGCACAGGCACCATCGGCATCCTCGTGCAGCATTACACCTCCGAAGAGGCCATGCTTGAAGGCATTAACCGCGAACTGCAGCAAGCCGGCTATTTCACCATGATCGAACAATACGGCGGCGTGCTCAAACTCGATGCGAATCAGTCCCGACTGTTGCTCGAACGCGTGGTCGATGGTCTGATCATTCTCAACGCAGATGACTCGGTGACACAGTTGGTCGACAGGCAGTTTTCCAATCTCACCTCACACATGGTTTGGCTGGAGAGTTCGCACTTCAGTTCTACCGGCTGTGTCCGGCGCGATGAGTCGGCGGTGGCTGAACATGCAGTTCAACTGGTCAAGGACAAAGGCTACGACCGGATTTTTTACATCGAACGACATGCAGGTCTAGAGCCCGGCCGCAAGCAATTCCCATACTCCGGCGGCATCCATTACAGTTGCCTGGCCCGACATCTCGGTGTGCAGGAACACGCACGCAAGGCAGGGCTCGGCTTTGACTGGACCGACTCGAAGCTCAGACTTGAACCCCTGAGTCCTCAGCAATTGGCCAGTCATCTGGAACTGGATCGAGGCGATCGCGTTGCGGTACTTGCCTACGACTTCTGGGTGGCTGAGTGGGTCAATCGTCGATTACTCAAACTCGGATTGGATTGTCCAAAGGACTACGGTCTGCTGTGTCTGGATGAACACCGGCAATTCAAGACCGCCAACATCTGGCCTGAACTCTCATACTACAAGTTCGACCGACACAATGCCGGACGCCAAGCCGGACGGATGGTTTTGAAAATGGTCAATGAAAAATGTCATTGTCCGTCGCAGCTCATTGGTCCGGAGCTGTTTGAAGGTCAATCCCTCTAACAAGCAAAGCAAGGCAAAGGATAGTCCGATGCGAAATCGACACGGCGCATTTACACTCATCGAATTGTTGGTGGTCATCTCGATCATCGCGTTGCTCATTGCCATCCTGCTTCCGGCATTGGGTGCAGCCCGGAAGTCGGCAAGGGCGATGCAGTGTCTGACGTTGCTCCGCCAGTATGCCACCGCCAACTTTGTCTATGCCTCGGATCATGATGGTTGGTATGTGCCGATGCGAAACATCACTGCATCCGAGCAAACCACGTGGGCAGCAAACAAATATTTTCAGCAGACTTTAAACGCCCGCCCGACACCGAATGGCACCACGCGGTATTGGAAAATCCAGTCAGCCTGCCCCGAGACCGACCCGGCACGCTTTACCAGCACCGGCTACGTTGATATTCAGGAGTCCTATGGCATGAACGTCACTTGGGATTCATCCTGGGGGTATCCGCCATACCGAACATACAATGGTCAACAATACCGCCACATCACTCAGTCGGACTTGGATCAGTTGGATGTGTCCAAAAAAGTCATGTTCTGTGATGGTCTGGATTGGCAGGTCAACGGTTCACGCGTCGATGAGTGGCAGGGATCCGATGCCATGACGCGCTACGCCATTTCGGGCTACAACGGTTGCATGAGTTTCAGACACAGCTCCAATACCGTGATGAACGCAGCGTTTTACGATGGACATGCCGCTGCCAACAAGCAGGAAGATGCACTGGACAATGCGCAGATGTGGGTGCTTCAACCCTGATTCCTGTTTCATCCAATCTCAAAGCAAATAGCTGCATAAAGCCACGAGGCTTAAAACCCATGGCAGGGCTTTGAGTACCTGTGCTTGATTCATACAACAGACAAAGGAAAATTTCGTGAGACAGTTAACCAGCCTGATTACTTGCCTTGTGATGTTTATTGCGTGCATGAATGTGTGGGCAGATGACAAGACAACGGCTTTGCCGGACAACGGGAAAATGATGTTTGCAGACGATGCGTTGTTTGTTTCGCCTTTGCATGGTTCAGCCATTGAGAACGCGAAAAAGAGAACGGTCGCCATCAAGGACATGCCTTTTGAGAAGGCACTTGAGGTCGAGATTCTGGTCAAGCCTCAGTTTGACCGTGAGATTCAAATCAACATTCCGACAACGATGGCTATTGAAGATGGTGATGCGTTGTTTCTGGAACTCTGGGCCAGGACGTTGTCTTCAGACGATGAGCAGAATCAGGTTGGTGAGATTCGCCTGGTCCTTGAGCAGAATTTCAAGCCTTGGAAGAAGATCATTTGGATGAAGCAGGAGGTGGGTAAAGGTTGGACGCATTACCAGGTTCCGGTGGATGCAAAAATGCCGTTGGAAGCGGGGACCGCGAAGGTTGCTTTACGTATTGGTGGGCGCAAGCAGGTGCTTCAGATTGGCGGACTTCGCTTACTGAATTTCAAGCAGTCGATCAGTGCAAAGAAATTGCCACATTCAGATCTGGACTACATGGGGATGTCCGAAAATGCGCCATGGCGTGCCGAGGCTGCCAAGCGGATTGAGCAATACCGCAAAGCAGACATGAAGGTTGAATTGGTCGATTTGCTCGGCCAGCCAATCTCCGATGCGAAAGTACATGTGCAGATGACCCGTCATGCCTTTGGCTTTGGCTGTGTCTACAACACACGCTGGTTTCACGGTTCACACAGTGAAACCGAAGATGGCAAGAAATATCGCCAGATGTACAAAAAGCTCTTTAATATCGGCGTGGACGAAGGTGCGATGAAGTGGTCCGCATGGGAGAATCCCAAAGCCTGGCCTGGCGTTGAAGCATCGCTAAGCTGGATGGAAGAAAATGATATTGATGTCCGTGGCCATTGCCTGGTCTGGGGGAGTTTCCTGCGGATGCCCAAGGATCTGTCGTTGATCATCGATAATACCGATGTGCTCAAGCAGCGTGTGATCAATCACATTCACGATGCAGTGGGCGCTACACGCGGTCGCGTCATTGCCTGGGACGTGGTCAACGAACCCCAGTCGCATACCGACATTTTCAAGAACCTCGATGATGAAGTGATGGTCGATTGGTTCAAGGCAGCCCATCAAGCCAATCCTCAAATCGGTTTGGCACTTAACGAAACAACTACCGGTTCGATGGACGGCGGGATGGACACTTTCGAGCGTCATGCCCGGATGCTTTTAGCCAAGGGCGCGCCCATTACCTCGCTTGGCTTTCAGTCGCATTTCAGCCAATTGGGTATGCCGATCGATCAGGTTTACGCGATCCTCGAACGATTCGGGAAGCTTGGGCTTGATCTTGAAATCACCGAATTTGATTATTCTGGTGTGGATGAAAAGATGCAGGCTGCGTTCACCCGCGATTACATGACCATCTGTTTCAGCCATCCCAAGGTGATCAGTTTCCTGCATTGGGGATTCTGGGCTGGCTCGCATTGGCGTCCGGACCGTGCGCTATTTAACAAGGATTGGTCGATCAAACCCAATGGTCAGACATACATGGACCTGGTGTTCGACAAATGGTGGACGGATGTCAAAACCAAGACCGATGGCAATGGCAAACTTCAAGTCCGCGGATTTCAAGGTGACTACCTGTTGACGATCGAAGCTCAAGGCAAGACCATGACGCGCCAACTGCAATTGCCCAGAGAAGGTTGCACACTCAAGGTGGTCGTGCCTTGAGAATGTCAGGCAGTGAATACGAAAGTTAATACAAGGTGAAGAAACACGCCGACTCGATTGGGTTGGTGTGTTTTTTACGACCAGTGGGGGAAGATTCGGCGGAAAGTCTGGGCGATTTTCTGGATGCCTTTGCGATAATGATGCGTCACCGCGGTGATGAGAATGCGCAGACGCAGTTGCTTGAGTGATCCGTTGTTGGGCTTGAGCTTCAGCGCCTGGATAAGCCAGAACTTGGCTTTGCGGGTTTCACCAATTTCAAGGTATGCCAGGACAAGGTTGTGCATCGCAAGCGTGTTTTGGCCATCGAAGGACAGGGACAGCTTCAGGTCACTGATGCCATGCCCACGATCATCAAGCAGGACGCGTGCTACGCCACGGGTCAGATACGCATGACTCAATGTCCGGCGATCCAGTGTCAGGGCGGACTCATGCAGGATGGGGGTGAGTAATTTCAAGGCAGGTTCTGCCATCCGCAGTTCGACCATCAGTCGAGCGATGTCGACTTTCTGCTGATCGGTGTGATTGTTGAGATTGAGCTCTTCACGCAAAAGCAGTCGGGCATGTTGGAGATTGCCTCGTCGCGTCTCGATGCGAGCCATCCCCAGTCGGACGCAGGGGAGTGTGTCATCCAGTCGCTGAGCAACCTGGAGTTCGGATTCTGCAGCATCAAGGTGGCCTGCGATCAGGGAGATTTCCCCAAGATGCAGTCTTGCCTGCGCCTGAGCGGGGTCGAGTTCCAAGGCATGTTTGAATTTTTCGCGGGCTTCGTTGTGCTTACCCATCTCGGAAAGCAGGATGCCCAGGTTTACCAGCGTTTGCAGATCGCCGGGGTCCTCACGCAGTTGGCGGAGAAAATAGGAATGCGCCCGGGCATGCAGTCCCTTGTTCCAGTAGGTCGTCGCCAGATTCGCATAGGCGTCGGGGAAATGCGGGTCGATTTCCAGGCACTGTTCCCAACACCAGATGGCCTTGTCGAACTGCCCGATCTGGGTCAGCGACTGGGCGATATGGTCATAGCAGCTGGGGCATTCCTCTTCGATCTGCCGAGCCATGTAGAACATCTGCTCAGCCATGTCGTGATCACCCAATTGAGCATAGGCAAGAATCCGGTAGCAGTATCCGGCTTCGCAGTCGGCATCAATCTGATTGACCGTCTGCAGATGCTTGATGGCAGAGCGTGGGCGATCCAGTTGCAGATAACATCGTGAAAGGTGAAGCAGGGTGTCAATATCGTCACCCTGAAGCGCCAAGGCGTCACGGAAACTGACGGTGGCTTCTTCGTAGCGTTCGAGTTCTTCAAGCACCAATCCCAGACCGTAATGCCACTCGGCCTGAGCCGGATTACAGGACAGGGCACGCTGCAGGGCGTTGAGTGCTTTTTCCCACTGTCCCGCTTCGTAATACTTGTGCGCCTGTTCGGCGTGTTGCTCGGCTTCGAACCATTCATTCATGGTGACGGATCCTGCCCTGGAATGCGTCCCGATGTGACGTCACTCGACGTTGATCGATTACTGATCCTATCGGCAAAGTACACGAAATTTCGCCAACCCGCACCGATTTTCCACCGATGAGATAAGCCTTGCCGATATGAGTATCATACACTGTATAGGAACCAGGGACTAGAAGATCGCTTGCGGTTTAACGTGACGAATTGGAAACAGGGTTGATGCCTGGCAGATCGTGTTGCCGCGAGATTCGTGAAACAGATAGCAACCCGGCAGGGAATTGTCGGTAAATTGAAGTAACCATGAAACAACGAACACATCACAGCTTCAAACGTGCCTGCATCACGGGCATCGTCTTGGGCAGTTGGGCGATCAGCCCGATCCTGGCCCAGGATGCGGCTGTGTCCCCAGCTTTACCGGTCCCGCCTGTTGCGGTCGATCCGGCAACCCAATCCCAGGAAGCCGCCCGTGTCCGTGAGATGCAGTTGTTCCTGTCGGTGATCGTGGAAACCAAGCTGGATATGGGCAAGCGTCGTGATGCAGCATTGAGTTTGCTTTACAAGGGATGGGATGATGCCACCGCCGCCCTGGTCAAGGAGTTTGAGAGCCCGGCTGACCCGAGCAATCGGCAGGTGATCGCACAGGCCATTGCCGACTTTGCCGGTTTGCCGCCGAAGGCATTCATCGTTCCCTTGCTTTCGACCTTGCAGGATGACAACACCGATTTACTCATGGACGTCTCCGCTGCGTTGGGGCGGTACCAGAATCAGGCGACGGTCACCAATAAACTCGTCGGGCTGGCAGTGGACAAAGCCTTGAACGTCCGCATCCGCCGAGGCGCCATCGTTGCCTTGGGGTATCACCGTAACCGTGACCTGGTCGGTGTCCTCATCGGACTTTTATCTTCACAGCAACCGACGCAGGTTCGTTCGGCGGCAGCCAACTCCCTCTCACGTTTGACCGGTATTTATCATTTCGGCATGGATTTGACCAAGTGGAGCGCTTGGTGGGAAGCCCATCGTGATCTGGACGAACAACGCTGGCTTTCATCCCTGATTGACAACTTTGCCAACCATGCCTCAGCCTTGACCGTCGACAATCAACGCATCACCCAGCGATTGGTCGAAGCTCAGCGTCAGTTGTATCTGGCAACACCGACCGAAGAACGCACCGCGATGCTTGAGAAAATGCTCAATGCACCGGAACTGCCCATGCGACTGATGGCATTGGACCTGATTGTCCAGCGCCTTGTCGATCAGCAGCCGATTGGTGAGACGTTACGCGGCGCCTTGATCATTGCCTTGAGTGATCCGTCTGCACAGGTACGTGCCCAGAGTGCGCAGTTGATCCGTGACTTGAATGACGGACCCGGTGCCGATGCCATTGCCCAGCGTTTGGACGTGGAAACGGACCCGACGGTGTTGCGTGCGTACCTGGTAGCCATGGCAGATATCCCACGCGAAAAAGCGTTGGGACGGGCGACGCAGTTACTCAGTGATGTGGAATTGCAGAACGCCGCAGCCGGTGTTTTGGAACGTGCGATTGCTGACGGCCTGGTGACGCAGCAGCATAAGGAAGCGTTGACCCGCCAACTCCGTCAACTCACAGCAGGGGACGATACGCTGAGTCCAAAGATGATCGAGTTGCTCGGTCGCGTTGCTACGGAAGACGATTGGCTGCGCATCGCTGGCTGGATGGACAGTCCCAAGGATGCGGTGCGAATCGCTGCTGCCGAAGCCTGGGCCGCGTCGGATCGCCCATTGGGGGAGTTGGCCAGGCGTGCCGATTCGCAGTTGTTTTTACCGATCCTGTTGCGAGCAGCGGTACGTCGTGGCAGTGAAGGGCAGACGTTAATTCAGATCGCCAAACACAAACCCAAGGCTGAACAGCTTGTCGAAGCCTGGCAGCAGGCGATGCTGGCCATGGCGCCGCGCGTCGGGACCGCCGATGTGATCGAAGCCGATCGCGTGATGGCTGAGCATGAGAATGTGGCAGCAATTCGCGAGCATGTGCTCTCGGCTGCCATCGGTCAGGGTAATGGTGATGTGGACGTGCAGTTGCTTCTGTCAAGGGCAGCCGTCCGACTGGAGACCAATCAGGCGATCCAGGCCATGGCCGATCTTGGACTGGTTGAGGCGCGTTCCCAAACACTCTCAGCGGATGATCAGCAGCGGCTTAAGTGGTTGGCTTTCCGTGCTGCCATGGAGTCGACTCAGCCGGAGAAGGCCTGGGCCGGTGTGGAGGCATGGCTGACCGGTTTGCAGACCACCGAGCAGAAGCAAGCCTTGGCAGGGCGTGTGATGACCTATATGGTTGGGCGGATCAACCGCGCGATCGAAGCACGTCAGGTGGACCAGGCTTCGTCGCAACTCTCGGCGTTACGCAAGTCAATTCAGAATGACCTGCCTGCTTCCGCCCACGCCAAACTCGATGAGCTGACGGGCAAAATCACTGAACTGACTGAACTCATCGCTCGCAATGAAGCTGCAGCCAAGGGGCAGACCAATACGTCTGAGTCTGCTGATGCGACACAGGCCACGCCTTCGCCATAAATTGAATTGAGTTGTCAATCCCTTCGCTGCGAAATCATCCGAATCTCAAATCATCTGTCACCTTGTTCTCTTGTCGGTCGGACTCTATACTGTCTGGTCTGTCATGAATTTGAAATGAGGATCGCCATGGGAACTACAATCCGCGGTAAAGCATACGTACTGGGTGATGACATCGATACCGACCAGATCATCCCCGCTGAGTTTCTGTCCTACAATCCGTCGGACCCCGAAGAACGCAAGTACTTTGGCATGTATGCCATGGCCGGATTGCCCAAGGGCCAACTGGGACTGCCTGCTGGCGATGTCCGTTTCGTCCCCGAAGGCGAGTTCAAGTCCGAATACACCTTCGTGATCGGTGGCAAGAACTTCGGCTGCGGTTCATCCCGCGAACACGCTCCGCTTGCCATCGCCGAAGCCGGTGCCCAAGTGGTGATCGCTGAGTTCTATGCCCGCATTTTCTATCGTAACTGCGTCAATGGTGGCTACTTACTGCCATGCGAGTCCGTCGAACGCCTGGTTGAAAAGGTCAAGACCGGCGATGATCTGGAAGTGGATATCGAAGCGGGCACGGTCACAAATCACACGCAGGAAACGACTTACCAGGTCAAGCCCCTGGGTGACATCAAGCCTATCGTCGATGCCGGCGGTGTCTTTGCTTACGCCAAGGCCAACGGCATGCTTTCTGAATAAGCTTGTCAGATTGCCTGAACAAAGATTAAAAAATTATAAGTCGTTGTTATACCAGGCGCCAAAAATGTTGCGGCGGTCTGTTATGCCTGTGAAATGGTGACCGAATCACAGCCGATAACAACCATTCAACTTGATCAATCGGCGTTTGATATGTACACTACCGGGCTACCAATCCTCAGGCTGGCGAACATCCGTTTCAGTCGCCTCCTTCGTTTGACCAAATAAGCCGTGGGAACACATTACGGCCAATACGGAGTCCAAATCAGTGGCGAAGAAAACCCAGAAAAAGTCGGGTACCAAGAAGGCAAGCACCAAGAAAGTGGTCAAGAAAACCACCAGGAAAACCACTGCCAAGAAACCCGTGACCAAGAAAGTCACCAAAAAGTCGACTGCAAAGAAACCTACCTCCAAGAAAGTGACCAAGAAGACCACTTCCAAGAAGGTGACCAAAAAGACTGTGACCAAAGCAGCGGCAACCAAGAAGAAAACCATTTCCAAAAAGAACGGCACCACCAAGTCCGTCAAAGCCGATGCGGTGGACGCGACCAAGAACGGTAGTACCGGTCCCAAGAAGATGGTCTCACGCTCCAATGGCAGTGCCGTGTCTGAGCGTGTCGCCAAGCTGCGGATGCGTCTGCAACGCGGTGGCAGCAACACCACCCGTATCCAGCTGCCTGAAAAGCCACTGACCGAAGCCCAACTCAAGAAAATCAAGTCCGGGCTCGGCCGCAAGGAACTTAACTACTTCAAGAAGTTGCTCATCGATAAGCGTGCTGAAATTCTCGGCGACTTTGCCCAACTTGCTGAAGACGTCAAGTCCGCTGGCGAAGGTGTCTCCTATGAACACATGGCTGACACCGGGACCGACAACTTCGAACAGGAATTCAATCTCGGTCTGATGGAGTCTGAACGTCTGATGCTCAACCGCGTCAATCGTGCACTTCAACGCATCGAAGACAAGACCTATGGCATCTGTGTCATGACCGGCAAGCCCATCAATCGCGAACGACTCGAAGCCAAGCCGTGGGCTCAGTATTCCATCGAAGTGGCGCGTGAACTCGATCGCCAGGGCCTCCTGGACAAGTAATCAAACACAGGCGTGACGGGCCTTGAATAGCGATTGGAGCTGACGTGACCACGTCTCCGACCCAACCTGATCGGCCCGAGTCTGATCCCAAACCCAAATTACAGGCAGTGCGCACCAGACCCCTGGTGCCACTTGTCATTTTCATCAGCACATTGGTCTTCGTCCTCGGTTCGGACCTGCTGATGAAGTACTGGTCTTTTGAACATGTGGCAGGTCAGCCGGTCATCCTGCAACGTGGGGCAAGTAATGTGCCTTACCAAATCCCGCCGCATGATCCGATGACGGTGGTGCCATCGGTTCTATCACTTCGCTTGACACTCAACACCGGTGCAATCTTTGGGATCGGCAAAGGAGCGCAGTGGTTTTTCGTCTGCGTGAGTATCATTGCCACCGCGTTTATCTGCTTCCTGTTCTGGCGTGCACCACGCAAGGCCTTCACCATTCAGATTTGCTACGCCTTGATCCTGGCGGGGGCGCTGGGGAACATGTATGACCGCATGGTCTATAACGCGGTCCGAGACATGTTCTGGTTATTCCCCGGTGTGAATTTACCGTTTGGCTGGCGATGGCCAGGCGAGCATGGCAGCCGCGATCTTTATCCCTGGCTGTTTAACATTGCTGATGCTGCCTTGATTGTCGGTGTCCTGACGTTAATGCTCATGGTGCATCTGGCTGACAGGCAGCAACGAAAGTCTGCCAAAAGTTCCGACTGATGGCAACGCGTTCCGGATGCCATTGCAATCCAAGATAAAACCTGCGATTCGGATCGTCGATGGCTTCGATCACCCCGTCCGGTGACTTGGCGACCACGCGCATCTTGCCGCTATCCAACACCGATTGCCGGTGATACGAGCAGACCATCGGCTCATCGCAGAGCATTTGTTCAAGCCACTGACAGGATGCCACCACGTCAATCCCATGCAGGTTATCCGCCTGGTGCAGTTCGGGATGTTCCATGGAATCGGGCATGTACTGTTCGAGCTTGCCGCCTGCATGCAAAGCCATCATCTGCATCCCCAGACACACTCCAAGCACCGTCTTGTTCGGATAATCCTTGGCCAAAACATCCAGCAGGGCGATCTCAAACGCCTGACGTTCCGGAGCAATCAGCCGTGCCTTGGGATGCAATTCCTCACCAAATGGTCGCGTGTCCGGGTCGTTACCACCAGTGAAAATAAAGCCGTCACACCGCTGAGCATAATCTCCGACCAATGACACTTCCTGGGGCAAATGCACCGGCAATCCACCAGCTTCGGACACCCGTTTGCTATAGGTCATGGCTGTGACATATTTATTGCTCGCAGTCGAGTCATCGACATTGTCGAGCATGATTCCGATGAGGGGTTTGTTGGGCATCTAATCAATTCAATTTTTTACCGCAGAGTCGCAGAGGACTCAGAGCACGGAGAGATAATACTTTTGTAAAAAACTAAGGGGCTTGATCATCAAGATAAGCTGTCTTTCTCTCTTAACTCTGAGTCCTCTGCGTCTCAGCGGTAAAAAATGCCTTTGCTTTCAAGCGGTTCAAACAATGATTTTCTGCTACAATGACCGACTCAACAGGAATCAATCATGCAACACGCTTACCAACAATGTATCAACCCCGACTGCAACGCGACATTTGGCACGGATGAAATTCATGTGTCCTGCCCGACGTGTGCTGCCAAGGGTGTGTCGTCACTGCTGGATATCCGTTACAACTGGGATCAGTTACAGGTGCCCAAGTCGCTTTGTGACTTTGAGCCACGCTGGGCCACCAAGGGGCGGAGTCGTGAGGGAAAGCTCGATTTCTCCGGCATTTGGCGCTTCCGTGATCTGTTGCCGTTCTACAACTCGGAAGATGACATTGTCACCGTCGGCGAAGGTCGCACATTGCTTCAGTCGGCGGACCTGTTGGCCAAGCAGTTAGGTGTCAAGCAGGGCAACCTGTTCCTGCAGTACGAAGGCTTAAACCCATCCGGAAGCTTCAAGGACAACGGCATGACCGCTGCCTTTACGCACGCCAAGATGGTCGGAGCCACCCGCGTTGCCTGTGCTTCCACGGGTAACACTTCGGCTTCATTGGCACTGTTTGCCTCACTATCGGAGATGACCGGCATCGTCTTCATCGGCTCAGGCAAAATCGCCTATGGCAAGCTCAGTCAAGCCTTGGACTATGGTGCACGGACTCTGCAGATTCAAGGCGACTTTGACGCCTGCCTGCATCGCGTCAAGCAGATTGCCACCGAAAACAAAGACCTTGGCATCTACCTGATGAACTCGGTCAACCCGTTCCGCCTTGAAGGTCAGAAGTCGATCATGTTCCGCGTGCTCGAATCGCTGGCCTGGGAAGTGCCGGATTGGATCATCGTCCCCGGCGGGAACCTCGGTAACTGCTCGGCGTTCGGCAAAGCCTTCATGGAACTCAAAGAGCTGGGCCTCATCGATCGCATCCCACGCCTCGCGGTCATCCAGGCAGCCGGTGCCAATCCGTTGCATAAACTCTACAACCAGAAGGGCATCCGCTGGAATGACGGTCGTCCCGATCACGACACGATCAATGCGTTTTACAAGCAGATGGATGACGAAAATTACCGTGCGGTGACGGTGGCATCAGCCATCGAAATCGGTCGCCCGGTGAACCTCATCAAGTCCCTGCGAGCGCTCGACGTGATGGATGGCGTGGTGCGTGAAGTCGATGATCCGACGATTCTTGAATACCGCGCGATGGTCGCCCGCTACGGCTTTGGCTGTGAACCGGCGTCGGCTGCAAGTGTCGCGGGTGCGCATATGCTCCTCAAGGAAGGCGTCATCAGTCCAAGCGACAAGGTCGTCTGCATCCTCACCGGCCATGAACTCAAAGACCCCGATGCCACGGTCAAATATCACACCGGCATTGACATGAAGGCGGTACAGGAATCTGCCCCACGATCCGAACCGACGGGCTGTATCGCCAATCGCCCGATCCCGGTTGCGGATGATCTGGATGCGATCATTGCTGCCATCGGTGCAGCAGATACCGCTGGGGTCTGAGATATTTTTATCATCAGTAACACATAGCCGGGTCATCTTGGCCCGGTTTTTTTATGCGCTGATACTTGTCATCGTCGCCTGCTTTATCCCATAATGACAGGTACGCACGACACCTCATGACTGACAACACAGGGGCGAGACATAGAGATGCATCGAACCACCCGCCGCCGATTTCTCGGTGCCTTGGCTGTGACTGGATTGTTCCCATTGAACGGCCTTGCACAAGAACAGAAGCTGGTCCGCAAACTCAAAAAATACCTGGTCACTCAGGAGCAGGACATCGGCTCGCAGTCGATTCGAGTTTCACTATCCACATTCGGCAAAGGCGAGACTGCCATCCGGCATCTGCAAACCGGATTAGGTAACGTCAATGCCACGCTCTTTTGGAAGAACGTCCAATTGGCTGATGGCATTGGGTGGCGGAAACTTGCAGTCGATCACATCAAACAACGCATTGCCAAAGACAAAGCCGATGATGGCAAACTCAGTTATCGATCGCGTGTCGCTTACGATCCGATGATCAATATCGTCTATGATCTGAAGCCCATCTACCGTGCTCAGAAGCTGATTGGTTTTGATGCGGAACTGAAAAATCTCCGCGTGTTCATGCTCCAGGTGCTTGTGGATCGCAAACCCTTGAAAGAAGCCATCGTCAAACTCTCCGACGATCAAGGTGTGTTGGCACAAGGTAAATTAGAGATCATTTCCACGGACCCGACGGATACCATTGGCTCAGGTCAATTGCGCGGCTCGACAAATCTCTACACGGATTATGCATCATTGGATCAATACCAGAAGTGTATTTTCAAGGATGAGCGTCGGTTTGTGAAGATGCTTGCTGGGGATTCTCTGCCGATGGAAGTGACCACACTTGATGGTCGGAAGGTCGCCAGCTTCATCATGCCTGTTGCCCCGATTCGTGTTGCCAATCAGAAACTCACCAAGCTTGCGATGCAGGCCGCCGAAGAACTCAAAGCAGGCAAGGGACGCGTGGTGCCCGATGTGGAGATTGAGGATGTCGACTGTTTTCTGACCACTGCCACGTGTGATGTGCTGGGTTTACCTGATAACTGTTGGGAATTGCGGAGCCTGCGACACTTCAGAGATCACCATCTGGTCAACATGCCCGGCGGAGAACAGGACATTGCAACGTACTACGAGCAGGCGCCTGCCATTAGCCAACACTTGCTGGCAACAGACAGGGGACGCAGGCAACTGCGCAAACTCTATTTTTCAACCATACTGCCTTGTGCGATCCTCACCCGCATTGGCGCTCAGCAAACCTGCCGAAAGCTTTACACGCGGATGATGAATCGATTGTTAACCTGAGTGTTTTTATATCACCAATACTTACTGGCTGCCTGCTGCATCAAGCAAACAATCCGACTATGATAAAGCAGATCACTTAATGCATGGTATCGAACCGTATCACCAAGGAATACTCATGAACGCACTATTGCTGGCTCAGACACAAATCACTGTCGATTGGGATAAGATCAAGAATATATGGGATTTTACCCTCTTCCCGGTCGATGGGAAAAATGTCACGGTCGGGCAACTGGTCATTGCTTTGTTAATCCTTGTAGCTGGGATGATCGTTATCCGATTCATCACCAGCATTGTTGCATCGGGACTCAAACGCTCTACACGCATCAATCCACAGGCCGGGATCATTCTCCAGCGGATCGTTTTCTACGCGTTGTTGAGTTTGCTTGTTGTCAGTTGCCTTCAAGTTGTTGGCATACCCGTAACCACGCTGACGGTGGTCGGCGGTGCCTTGGCAATCGGCATCGGCTTTGGGACACAGAACATTGTCAACAACTTCATCTCCGGCCTGATCCTGCTCATCGAACAACCCATTCGCGTCAACGACATGATTGAAATCGATGATCACCTGGGCAAGATTGCTGCGATTAACTCCCGTTGTACACGTCTCCGTCGCATTGATGGCATTGACGTGCTCATCCCCAACAGCAAGCTGCTTGAAAACAGCGTGGTCAACTGGACACTCACCGATGATATCGTCCGTGGTGATGTTGAAGTCGGCATTGCCTACGGTTCGGATACCGAATTGGCACGCAAGATTCTCCTTGAAATCACTGAATCCGAAAACCGCATTATCAAGAATGATCCGGTACACGCTGTGAAAGTCTTTTTCAATTCCTTTGGCGACAACTCGCTGGTGTTTAATGTCTATTTCTGGATGCACGCATCAAGTGTCGGTCAGATCAAGGAGCTTTGCAGTGATCTGCGTTTTGAGATTGATAAGCGCTACCGTGATGCGGAAATCTGCATTGCCTTCCCGCAACGCGATGTGCATCTGGATACCCTCAAGCCGCTGGAAGTCAGAATGATTCAGGATTCCGCCAACTAAGGCTGATTATTTCAACTTACCTTCAAACGGGGCAAACCGAATGTCCACGCAGAAAGTCATCGGCAAAACGCTCAATCAAGCCAAAGACATGGCAGGTCATGTCGCAGGTCAGGCATTGAACCTCGCAAGTAAACCCCTGCATTTTGCGTGGAAGCACCTGCCTCATGTCCCCTTAATCAGTGTAACGCGTGCACGTCCCGGATCATCGCCGGGGCTGGATCTGGATGACCTGCAGAACATGCCCGTCGGCGATGAGAAAGTCAGTATCCACTGCATCGATTACTGTCCGGATTGGATCAAATCTCGTGAGATTGAATTGGATGAACTCGAGTCCTTTCTCTCCGGCTCACGTCCCGAAGGGACACAGGTTCGCTGGATTAATGTCGATGGTTTATCCAACCCGAAAATCGTCAAAGAATTGGCTTCCAAGTACAAGCTTCATCCCTTGGCGATTGAGGACGTCTTTCATATTCCCCAGCGTCCCAAGGTTGAAATCTACCCGCAGACTACGGATATTTCCGCACGCATGTTCCTGGTGATGCAGATGATTTATCTGCTTGATGACCAGGTGCATTGTGAACAGGTGAGTCTGTTTCTAGGCCACAACACCGTGCTGACTTTTCAGCAAAAGCCCGGCGACATCTGGGACCCGATCCGCCAACGCATTGATACGGAAGGTTCACGCCTGCGCAATCAGGATTCGAGCTTCCTGGTCTATGCGTTGCTTGATGCAGTCATTGACCATTGCTTTCCGATTCTCGAACATTTCAGCCAGCGGCTTGAAGACCTGGAACTTAAAATTCTTGAGGAGAAAGACCGGGATGTCATCAAAAAGATTTACCGCATCAAACGCGAGTTGATCATGGTCAATCGACACATCTGGCCCATGCGCGAAGTCCTGCGACAACTCCAGCATGATGAAGTGACGTCCGAACTGATGAGCGATATGTCGCGCACCTATCTCCGTGATGTCTACGATCATGCGGTACAGATCATCGAAATTGTCGAAACCTACCGCGATCTTGCTTCTGGTTTAGCGGACATGCACATGACGGTCGTCAGCAATCGCATGAATGAAGTGATGAAAGTGCTGACGATCTTTGCCAGTATCTTTATCCCCATCACCTTCATCGCCGGCGTCTATGGCATGAACTTCGACCATATCCCCGAACTGCACTACAAGTACGGCTACTACATTTTCTGGGCTGTGATTCTCACGGTGACAGTGGGGATGCTCGGCTTGTTCAAAATCAAAAAATGGCTGTAAAATAGGCTTTAAACACTCATCTCGCCCGATCCAATAAGCGATACTGAATCGCCTCGGCGACATGTTGCATTTGCACCTGCTCTGAACCTTCGACGTCAGCAATGGTCCGGGACACACGACGAATCTTGTCATACGCACGGGCGGAGAGATTCAGTTCGTTCATCGCCTGCGCTCAGGTGCTCCGACTCCTCTACCCTCCCATGCGCG
>PAIY01000243.1 GCA_002704825.1 Phycisphaeraceae bacterium | reverse complement strand
TATGCTGCTGTCATCTGAATCCTCCTTGATTCGATGACAACATTATATCAGAAAATAAATCTCGTGACGACACTGCTTAGCACGTCAGTCTGACGCCACATTTATTTACTGATTCTCCGTCAAACCCATGTACACCTGCGCAGATGCGTTAGAATGTTGTCATGTCTGAAGAACATGAAGAACACATCCCCGAACAGGAAGATGACGAACAGCAAGGCGTCCCGCAACCTGATGCCGAAAACATGCTGTTGATCGTCACCGGTGCGCACCTGCGTGCTGAGATTGCCGACCGCCCATTGGCTTATGATTTGCAGGATCAGATTCTGCAATGGCTCGATGACAATGCAGACGTCATTACCGGCGATATCTTCCCGGTCGTCTGCTCGGACATCTGGTACATCAATCAGCAACACTTACACAGCCGCCCCACCATCAGCATCGGCGGCCCCGGCGTCAACGGGTTATCCGCATATCTCACGCAACGTCTGACGCCTGCTTTGATCCAGGACGGCCGAAAGATCATCCAGCTTGATCCGGACTTCGTGGACCTGCGTGCCTGTATCTGGGGCATGGATCACGACCTGACCATCGAAGCGCTCGACACCTTCATCGACCGCTATCTCACCGACTATCTCAAAGCCGTGTTAACACAGGTCGAACCGCATGAGGATTGATCTGTGGTTTCATCAATCAAACGAATCGATTCAAAATCACCATTTGGTTGAAAATATATTTCATAACGATCATCAGACATTGTGCATTGAACGATAAAGCCACCGTGCTTTGTTGGTGTAAATATACCTGAATGGAAACAGGTAATCTTAAAAGCCAATGCCTCTTTTGCATCTCGAAATTGAACTTGGAAATCTGAAAGCTCAGATGGAAAATCTGAGAGCTTCTGTGGCACACACTTGCTGGCAGGACAACCCGTCATTAGTGGACAGACAGCCAATAGCGCAGCAATCTTGAAATATGCTTTCATAGTTATCCCCCCAAGAACAATGTTGTCTCAAATCCCCGAACCCGCTTCTTCCGGTTCGTCTTTGAGCATGAGGACGCCGTCTTCGTCTTCTTCGAGTATGCCCAGTTGCATCAGGGCAGCTTTGGCGGCGGACTGTTCGGCTTCCTTCTTGGAGTTGGCCCAGGCGGATTCGAAACGGCGGCCGTCGATCTCCACGCAGACCTCAAAACACTTGCTGTGATCCGGGCCTTTTTCATCCAGTAACAAATAGGACGGATTGGTCGGCATCGCACGCTGCGCATAGTGTTGCAGAGCACTCTTGAAATTCTGCTGATGGTTGGATGTAGCGGCTTCGTCGATGCGTTTGATCATGTGCTTGAGGATGAACTCACGCGCGGGCTCCATGCCACCGTCAATGTAAATCGCAGCGATGACGGATTCGTACACGCCTGCAAGAATACTCTGGGGCAATGCGGATCGGCCGGTCATACCTTTGCCGACAACCAGACATTCACCGAGATTCAGCTTGGCACTGATCTTGGCGCAAATGCGACGGCTGACCACCGCGGACTTGATTTTGGTCAGTTCACCTTCAAGATCTTCGGGGAATTTCTCGTATAGATACTCGCAGATGACATAGCCGAGAATGGCATCGCCGAGAAACTCAAGGCGTTCATTGCTGTTGAGTCGGTTATCCGTCACCGAGGCATGGGTGAGGGATTCACGGAGAATCTCGAGATTCTTGAATTCGTAGCCGAGGGCTTTCTGTGCTTGTTCTAGTTCTTGCATGATACCTTGTGGCGGATCGCTTTCCGTACTCTCTGGGGCGGGTTTACAGCAGGATCGTCATGGCAATCCTGCCCATCAAAACGTGACACAGCGACAAAACTGCGTTCACACACCAGGGCCGGGAGGTATCCGGGCAGTTTCCCAACACAACTTCGCAGGAAAACACCTGGAGAACTCCAGGAACATCTCACAAGCTGGGCAATCTCAAAATCGCCAACTTGCACAAGTTTGAGTATCCCCATGTCAGGATCGCTTGTCAATCACGGCTTTACAGATTACGCTTCAACTAATGAAACGACATCCGTTTTCCCTCATGTACGTTTGCATCCTTTCACTGTTGCTGGGCGGGCAATATGTGACCGGTCAAACTCCCTCTCCCCAAGCCTATATCCCTGAGAAAAACCAGCCCATTCTCACCATGGACAAAATCCGGCCGGGCATGACAGGCTACGGCTTGTCGGTGTTCCATGGCACGGAGATCGAACCCTTTGCGGTCGAAGTCATCAGCGCCAACTACGGCATCGCGCCCGGTGTCGGGACCATCTGGGTCCGCTGCCCGGATGACCGGATGCAGCTCAACGGTGTCGTCCAGGGGATGAGTGGTTCACCAATCTATCTCTGGCCCACGGACCTTCCCGAAGCTGAGCGTATCCCTGGTAAAAATGGTCTACTCATCGGCGCCTTTGCCTTTGGCTATGGTCGCACGAAGGACTGTTTCGTCGGCGTTAAACCCATTGAACTGATGCGCGACACCGCCAAGCGCGCTCAAACCGAATCGCTCAAGGAAATCAAACAGTCCGCCAAAGCAGGCAACCCGCAGTCCGCCAAACAGATGATCCAGACACTCACGGCGTTGGCAACCATGCAAAATCTGCCCGAGTCTCAGATCAAACTCCTGGGTGCTTACGAACAATTGGCAGACGGTCCCAAGACCAGTCAAGATCAAACTCAGCAAGCAAGCCTCATCACCCCCCAGCAGCACAGCATGGACACTTCAACCGTCAAACAGTCCATGCTCTCACCAATGGCTATCACCGCTGCCCCTGCCGGGTTCACCGAACTCATCGCCCCACTGTTTGAACCACTGGGGATTCATCCCGTCGATGCTCCCGCAGGTGCCACCAACGGCAATCTGCCGGCATGGGTCAAACCCGATGAACTCAAGCTCATGCCCGGCTCGTCACTGTCTGTCCCACTCGCCTGGGGGGATACTGACATGGCTGCCACCGGCACGGTCACCGATGTGCTCACCGACGGGACCATCCTGGGCTTTGGACATGCCATGAGTAACGACGGCAAGCAAGGCATCGGCACAATCAACCTGCCCGTCGGCACCGGCTTTATCCACCTGGTCATGCCCTCCAACGATATCAGCTTCAAACTCGGTGGATCGGCTCGCATCACAGGCACCATGATCCGCGATGAAAACTCCGCAGTCATCGCAGTCCCCGAGCATCACTACAACTCCGCCACTGTCACTGTCACCGTCAAGCAGTATCAACAGGAAACCAAGTCCTTCACGTATCAGGTTGCTCGTGACCCACAGTACACGCCTTTGCTTTCAGGCATCCTGCCGATCGTCAGTCTCAATGCGATCTCCGGCGCGCCGCAGTACAACACGGTGTATCTCAAATCCAGGATCACCTTTGAGAATGGACAGTCGTTGGACATTCAGCGCATCATTCCTGGCGGGGCTCCGATGGAGATGCTCGTGGCAATGCTGCCCCCGATTTCGCTGATGGCAAACAATGCCTTTGAGTCCATCCCACTCAAAAGCATGGATGTCGAAGTGATGGTCGAACCGACCTTGAAAATCGGTTCGATCATCAAGGCCTCGCTGGATCAAACTGAGATCGCGCCCGGCAGTGAGTTGGGGATCAACTTCACCGTCCTGCCGTTCGCCAAGCCTCAGCAGAAATTCCGTACCACGCTTGCCATTCCCACCAACACGCCTGACGGTGATTACCAATTACTGATCGTCGGTTCGCGGACGTATGCAGCCATGATGCTTGGCAGTCGCCCGCACCGCACACAGGCCACCAATACGGACCAGTTGTTTGAAGCATTGCGGATGATCAATGAAGGTGTCGATGACCGCGTGTATGTCCTCATGCAGACCAAGGAAAAGGGATTGGCGGTCGGACAGAATGAACTGCCCCAACTCCCCTCCTCGCGTGTTGCCCTGATCACCAACCCGACTTCAACGACCGCAACGCCCTATGCGCAATGGATCGAAAAAAGCATCGATGCCGGCCTGGTCATCCGCACCAACGTGATGTTCACCGTCGGCATCCGATCCAACCTCGCTGAAGAAGGATCGGAAGCAAATTGACCGAAGTACCGTTATTTTTTACCACGATGACACGAAGAGCACGAAGGACACGAAGTTAAAAACACAAACATGACAAAAAGCAAATATTGAAAATATTTTATGCTGCAACACATGAAATATTTTGTCTTGCTTCGTGCTCTTTGTGTCTTCGTGGTAAAAATAAAACCTCACTGACAGCCTAAAAGAATGCCGTTTAAAACACCATGATCAAACGCACACTCATCCTGCTCATCATCACCTGTCTTACCGTCAATCTCGCGATGGCGATTCACCCGCAACGTTGGGAACACACCACTGAGGCAGACTTTGAATCCGGTGTGACCGACAATGTCCTGATTACCAATCTCGGCGACATCAAGCTTGCTGCAGCAACAGAATTGATGGACGAGATTCCCGAACTGGGCAGTGTCATCTTTGACATGCATGAAGCGGATGACGGTTCGATCTACATCGCCTCAGGCCCGCAGTCTGCCATCATTCGCAAGCAAGGCGAGAAAGTTGATGTCATCGCTGAGTTACCCACTGAACAGGTCTTTGCGTTGGATCAGTTGGCAGAAGGCAATCTCCTTTTGGGTATCAGTGGTACGCCCAGCCGCCTGGCGTACCTGACTCATGCAGGTGAGATTAAAACCCTGATCGAGCTTCCCGATGTGCGATACATTTGGGACATGATCGTCCGTCCCGACAGCGTGATTCTTGCAACCGGGACCGAAGGTAAACTGCTCAAGGTTTCCCTGAATGCCAAGCGTGGCGATGAAGCCGTCAAAGTCGAACCCAAGCAGGCAAGTGATGCAGAGCAACCTGACGACGATGCAGCGATGAGCGAAGAGAAGTCGGATGATGAAAATCCGATCCAGGTGGAAGTGCATGACGCTACGGAAATCGAAGAGAAGACCACTGCGGACATGGTGACGGACATGCCTGTGGATGATGCCACCGCCGACCGCATTGCTTCCAAGCCATCCGCCAAGAAGGATGACGAAAAAGCAACGGACAAGGAACAAGCCGAGAAGTCCGAAGTGCAGGTCACCGAATCAGACAATGATGCAGATTCGACCAAGCCCAAAGATGATGCAGAGCAGAAGCAAGAGAAAAAAGTTGAGCCGATCGTCGTAACCTATTCACCAACGGTGACCGAGTTGTACGATGCCAGTCAAACCAACTTGTTATGTCTTGGCGAAGACAAGGTCGGCCGTATTTACGCAGGCACGGACACCGACGGCCTGGTTTATCGCTTCACCGAAAAAGCAACCGGCGAGGTCAGTGCGTTTGTTCTCTATGACGCTGAACAACCTGAAATCGGCGCCCTGCTGGTGTTGCCCGATGGCACGACTTATGCAGGCACAGCCGACGCCAACCAGGCGCGTCCCGGTCGCTTGTCCAAGGCCTCCAATAAGGAAGTCGGCCGCCCCAAGGTTTCTCAACCTGCAACTCCAAAGCAACCCGTCGAACCGCCCCACAATCCGCCAACACCTGAACCTGCCGATGGCGGTGAAGCCAAAGAGCAAGCCGCTAAAGCCGAGGATGCGGTGGACCATGAAACGCCTGCTGAATCCAAAGAGCAGGCGACCGTCAATGCAACCGAAGGACAGCCTGCGCAAGTCGAACCCAAGCAACCGACGGTGATCAAGGTGACACCCGCCCAGCGTGATGCGTTACGCGAAGTGGTCCGTGAACAGTTACTCGCTGCACGTGATGAGGGGCAGATGACACCGATGCAGGCAGGCCAACCCACCGGACTCAATCGTCCCTCAGGCGGTCGTGCCAACAGCGGACCCGGTCGCCGGACACCGGTGCGTAAACGCAAAGTCGCAGGCAAGGGCAACGCGGTGTACCGCATCTCCAAGCATGGCTTTGTCAGCGAAGTCTTCCGCGAATCCGTGATGATCCTCAAGCTTATTGCTCATGACGGCAAGCTCATTGTTGCAACAGGCAATGAAGGCCAACTTTTCCAGGTCGACCCGGCTGCGGAGGAAACGACCATCGTCGCTCAACTCGAACCGGAGCAGATTCCCGCGATGCTTCACAGCAAGGATGGCAAGTTGATTCTGGGGACCGCCAATCCCGCGCAGATCATCAGCATGTCATCGGGTTATGCTCCCGAAGGTTCGTTTACCAGTGATGTACTTGATGCCAACCAGATCAGCCGCTGGGGCAATATCCAGTTTGTCTCGGATATTCCCAGCAATACGTCTATCTCAGTTCAGACCCGCAGTGGCAACATGCAGGACCCGGATAAAGCCCCGTGGTCGGAATGGTCCGAACCGGTTGCGTTTGAACCGGACAGCAAACACAATTCGCTTGTTCCCCGTGACTTTGAAATCAACTCCCCCTCCGCACGGTATCTGCAGTACCGCGTCACACTCAAGGGAGATGGCAAGCGCACGCCGGTGATCGATCGTATCGACACCAACTTTGCCATGCCCAATCTCAGGCCGCAGGTTGAGTCGGTGACCGCTGCGTATGCTGATGAAAAGTCTGGTGCAGCCGCCAAACCTGCATCACCTGCGACATTCACCAATGCCCCCAACAAGGAACCGGAACACGAGAGCAAACTCAAGATCACCTGGAAAGCCAGCGATCCGAACAACGACAAGCTGCAATACCGTCTTGAGTATCAAATCGGTGGCAGTGGTCGCTGGATTCTCTTGCGACATCGGCTGCAGAGTAATCGTTTTGAATGGGACACGATCCGCGCTCCCGATGGACATTACCTGCTGCGTGTCATTGCCAGCGACGATTTGGACAACCCATCCAACTCGTCGCTCAAGGCTGTGCGTACAAGTGACCCGATACTCATTGACAACACCCCGCCTGTGTTTGTGAATCTCAAGGGTGAGATCAATAAGGGCCGCCTGGTCCTCGTCGGCGGCGTGACGGATGCGTTATCCAACATTGCTGCAGTGCATTATTCTGTCGATGCTTACAACAATTGGAAACCGATTTTGCCTCGAGATCAGATTTTCGACTCGACAAAGGAAGATTTAGCGTTTATGATATCGGGTCTATCCAAAGGTCGGCACGTGATCACGTTACGCGTGCTGGATGACCGGAACAACGCCGCCTACCAGGCAGTGACCATTGACATGAAGTAACGGCTTAAGGACAAGCCTGACGACGGAGATTTTCAGCCATGACGACGCATTATCAGAAGCGCCGCAGCCATGTGAAGCGTGCCCGTAAACTTGGTTTCCGTGCCCGCATGAAGACCAAGAACGGTCGCAAGACCATCAACGCCAAGCGCCGCGCCGGTCGCAGCGTCACCGTTCGCAGCAACTGGTAATTCCGCCACCAGGTTTCCGCTGGATGCTATCCCGGCATGGTAACCTGGACTGATCGGATACCACTGCAACGTACCGGTACGCTCACCCCACATCACAAAACTTTGACACACCGCTGATTTCGCCTGATGCCTAAAACCATCGGGATGCAGGTCAGCGGTTGTTGTTCATTGGAGTTTTGAGCATTTGCCTTCACACATCTCCGTAGTCATCACATACACAAACCATGATTGTCTATGCCCCTACTTAATCATCGCCTCACCTGTGTACAGGCTGCATTTACAAACCGTTTAACCACAGCCTGATAACCCTTTTGGGTATTGGCGGTCATTCAAGCCCGGGTAGGATTATGTCGATTAATCCAATTGTACGGGCATTCCGGTTTCAGCTATCGGACGTGTTGTAGCATGCAACGCGTCAAAGCATGACGGAGCAGATGATGAATTACCTGAATCTCAGCAGCCAGGCAGAAGTGTCCGACGATCCTTTGGGATTGCGCAAACAGCATGTCCCCGGCGTTGTGAAAGAGCTGCCACAAACCAGTGGGCTTAACTCCGTCATCCTGTGGGGGATCATCATCTTTGCCATTGCAATCCGGCTGCTGATCTTCACCACCGGTCCTGCCACCAACTTCAAGCAAGCCTACGAACCGGACTCCCGGCGTTACGTTGAGCTGTCTCAAACCCTCAAGGAGTTCGGCACCTTTGCACGCGGGCCTGAAGACTCAGGCGTAGTGCATATCCCCCTGTTTCAATTGCGTAAACAACGTGGCGAACTTGAGCCACTCAACAAGCAGCAGATGTACCCGGAAGTCTTTCGCACGCCTGGTTACCCGATCTTCCTGTCCATCTTTGAATGGTTGGGTTTATCCACCCCTGCTGCGATTCCTGCCCAGTGTTTTCTGGCTGGACTCAACGTGCTGATCGTGTTCATCCTGGCGCGACATCTACTCAAACACAATCTCGCGGCTACGGCAGCGGCGGTGATTGTTGCCATGCATCCGGCGGACATCCTCGCCTCCCAATCCGTGCTTTCTGAAACGCTCTTTACCACGATACTCATGGGCGGCATCTGTCTATGTGTGGTTGGGTACAAGAACCTGGCATGGGCGATGCTCGGCGGACTGCTCATTGGTGCAGCTACGATTGTCCGGCCGATCGCGATTCTGCTTGGCCTTGCCATTGCCATCTGGCTGTGTGTCTGTGTTCGCAACAAGGCAGCCTTTGCAGCCGCGTTGTGTGCCCTGGTGGGTTCACTGGTTCTGCCTGCGGGTTGGATCTATCGCAATCATCAGATCGGCCTGGGATATCAGATCAGCACCGTGCCTTCGATCAATGGTCTGTTTTACACCGCAACGTACATCGACATTGCCAAGGCTGGTGGTGACTTCCAGAAAGACTGGCCCGCAGCGGTTCACGCACGCATGCTCGAACTCGCTCAGACACCGGAGAATGTCAACCTGTTCGATGCCATGAACGAGAAGACCAAGCAAGCGATCACCAGTAACCCCAAAGTCTATGGCAAGCTCATGGCTCGCAGCACCGTCAAGTTCCTCACCGACCATTCCACCGGCTCAATGATGGCGCGCTTCGGCCGACTGTACCAACCCACCGGACTCAAAGATCGCCTGCTCAAAGGTGATTTCTCCCTCAAAGGTATTCATGACCCGCAGGCGTTTTACCTGGCAGTCGGTTGGACACTCTGGAATCTGGTGCTGGCGGGTGGCATGGTCATCGGCTGCATCGCCCTGCTGTTCCAACGCAATCTCAAAACCATCCTCCTGGCGGGTGGCATCATTCTCTACTTCATCCTCACCACCCAACTCGTCGGCCTCGAACGCTTCCGCGTCCCCGTCATCGGCATGCAAGCCATCCTCGTCGCATCCCTGCTGGCGTGGGGTGTGTCGAAAAAGAAGCTGGTTGAGAAACCGGTTGAAGAAGTCAAGGCAGGTTAACCGCAGAGGCGCAGAGATCGCAGAGATTCAAGGCAGAGTGATTTTTATGAACCAAACCAGTCTTCTAAAAACTCGATGAAGTTTTCACAATTACTTTTTTCAAAATTCCCATCTCCACCCACACTTCCAAATTGCCAATTATTCTTGGTGTCATAGGCTTCATGCGTTTCGGAACAATCATCGCCTACAAAAACAATGCCATCAAGATTTGTAGCTTCTGGACCATAGACATAATGGGCTTCAAAGGGAAGATGTATGGCATAGTTTGGAAAACCAATCGTGCCGGCACCTATAATTCTCAAGCTCTGCAGAAGATGTTCTGGGATATCAGGGAACCGTTTAATGAGTGCATCCATCGTGACATCAGGGATTGGTGTCAAGCGGCTTTCAGGATACTTCTCAAGAATCAATGACCTCAACTTCTCCAAACGCTGAATCATTTTTTCTCTCTGAACTTGGCGACCTTGGCGTCTTGGCGGTTCAAAATGAATAGCACGAAAAGTTGAGCTTCGCTCAATCCCGCGTTGACACAACGCGGCTCGCCTGAGACGAGATAACCAAAACTGTCTTGACTCTCTTAGCTCTGAGTTCTCTGCGCCTCTGTGGTAAAAAACGAATCACCAACCACGCAGCATCAAGCCAACACGGGCAGGCTGTAGCCGGCGATGGTGCTCACGGAGACGCGGGATTCGAAGTCGGACCAGAACTTGTTGAGGATGGTCTTGATGGCCCAGTTGGTGCCGTCGGCTAAACCGCAGATGGTGGTGCCGGGCATGGCGCCCTGGGAGCCTGAGACTTCCAGCAGCAGGTCAAGGTCAGCGGTGGTGCCGTTGCCTTCTTCGATGCGGCAAAGCGTCTTGTAGACCCAGTTGCTACCTTCACGACATGGCGTACATTGACCGCATGATTCGTGGCTGAAAAAGCGGACGATGTTGCGGGCGACGGCAACCATGTCGGTGTCTTCGTCCATGACGATGACGCCTGCGGTACCGAGCCCGAGGCAGCCGAATTTCTTGCCGATGTCAAAGTCCAGTGGTGCGTCGATCTGGTCGGTACTCAGGACACCCATGGCGATACCACCGGGGACGCAGGACTTGAACTTCTTGCCGTTACGCATACCGCCGCAGTATTTCTCGATCATTTCGCGGACGGTGATACCGAGGTTTTCCTCGTAGACGCCGGGACGATTGACGTGACCGGAGACACCGATGAGCTTGGGCCCGTAGCTTGCAGGGACATGCGGCGGGACACCATCGGGACGTGCCACGCCCATGGTCTTAAACCAGTCGACACCCTTGTCGATGATCGGGCCGCACATGGCCAGGGTTTCGACATTGTTGATGATGGTCGGGCGACCGAACGCACCAGCGACAGCGGGGAACGGCGGCTTGATGCGGGGCCAACCGCGCTTACCTTCCAGTGAGTTAAGCAGCGCGGTTTCCTCACCACAGATATACGCACCGGCACCACGATGCACAAAGCAGCGCGGCTCGCGGTCATTGATCTTTCCCATGATCGAGTTGGGACCGAAGATATTGTTGGCATACGCTTCGTCGATGGCCTTATTCAATACCTTGGCCTGATGGTGATATTCACCACGGATGTAGATATAAGTGGTATCCAACTGACAGGCACGCATGCAGATGGCAATACCTTCAAGCAGGATATGCGGGTCGAAGTCCAGCAGCATACGATCCTTGAACGTGCCGGGTTCGGACTCGTCGGAGTTCACCGCCAGGTAACGCGGCTTGCCATCCTGCGGGGGCAGGAAGCTCCACTTGACGCCTGCGGGGAAACCGGCACCACCTCGGCCGCGAAGTTCGCTGGCTTTCATGATGTCGATAATCTCGGACGGCTGCATGTCGATGGCTTTTTTCAGTGCGGCATAGCCCCCCGTGGCTACGAAGTCTTCGTAGCTGTTGAGCTTCCGCTGTGAAAAATCACCGAACGGCGGCGTCGGGATGCGTTTGGTCAGGACGGGTTCTTGTAATGCCATGGTTTATATTCCCGTTCAAGTCGACCCGTCAGTCTGGAGACTGACGGCTTTTGGAGTCTTTATTTCGTGTCGTCGTCCGGCGTTTTTTTGATCTCGATTTCGTCGATCGTGGTGCGTCGGAGGGTGACGTTTTCGTTTACTTTTTTCTCTTCGACTTTCTTGTTCACGGTTGTCTTCTTCCCCCCGGAAGTTTCAACGGGCTTGACGATGTCGTGAATCGTCTTACCTGTCGAATAGCAGAGTTTCGTGAACCAGTTGTCGGTCATTCCAATGAATCCAGGATTTGATCGATGTTATCGACGGTCATGTTTTCATGAAGTTTTTCGTTGACAAGGCCACACGGTGCGGTACCGCAGGAGCCAAGACATTCGACGTTCATCAAGGTGAACTTGCCATCTTCGGTGGTCTCGCCTGGCTCGATATTGAGCTTGGCTTTGATCTTACTCATGATGGTATCACGGCCCATCAGTTCGCACGAAATGGATTGGCAAAGCCAGATGACATACTTGCCCTTGGGCTTAAGCCAATACTCTTCGTAGAACGTGGCGGTGTCCATGACTTCCGACGGGGCGCTACCCAGGAAGTCGGCGATTTCCTTGAGTGCCTGCGTGGGCAACCAACCGACTTTATGCTGCACGGCATGCAAGGTGGGCAGCGTCGCGGCGCGGCGATCGGGATAACGCGGGATGATGTTGGCTTCAATCTCAGCCTTGAGTTCATCATCAAGGTAAGGTTCTTCGCGGGTTTCGATCTGCATCGTCCCGCTGTTTTTGGTAATCCAGGCCATGGGGCACTCCGAGTGATTATCGTGACCCGTGCCTCAGGAGAGACACGGCTTTTTGATTGATATTGATTAACGATCCAATTCCGCGGCAATGACGTTGAGCGAACCCAAAATCGCAGGGGTGTCTGCAATCATGTGCCCTTCGATCATCTTGGAAAACGCAGAGTAATTGATGAAGCTTGGCGGACGGGTCTTCACACGCCAGGGACGCGGGCCACCGTCAGAGACGATGTAGTAGCCCAATTCACCGTTGCCGGTTTCGTTGGCACCGTAGACTTCAGCGACCGGGGCTTTCCAACCGCGGTTGGTCATCACCAGTTCAAAGTGTT
>PAIY01000242.1 GCA_002704825.1 Phycisphaeraceae bacterium | reverse complement strand
GAGAAAGTCGTCCAATTCGTCATCCTCTTCCTCGGCCTCAGCGGGTGATTCTTCCTGAGGGGGATTGATGACATCCTGGAGCTTCTTGTTGAGTTTCTCAAGGGTCTTGGTGGCGATTTCCTCTGAAGGCAGTCGCTTGAGTTCACGACATTGTCGCGCCACTTCGCTGGAAATCGCTGGCGGGACGTCTTCGTCACCTGCGTAGGGTTCACGTAGTTTCTGAAGCTTGTCGATGCTCATGAGAATCGACAGACGTCGATAGGCAATTTCCGTTAACCCCTTTGGTGGATGGAAGTCCGCCGTCTCGATGTTCATCTTGATCGGCATCATGGGTTCTTCATGAACGATCGGCTGGCGCAACCCCTTGGCCGGCTTCTGGGCGTTGGATTGCTCCTGGTCATTCTGAAGATTGGAATTCGTTGCCGTCTGAGTCAACTTATCGGTCCCATTTACGACCTATCTGTTGATATCAATACACGTAATAACGCGCGTCCTGTCCAAGTTCATCGGCAGAAAACCTTTGCGGGTTAATCCGGGTTGGGGGTATCGTCTTTTTATACACCGTGTGATGATGGGCGAATACAGGTAAAATTCCGTGTCCAAAACCCAGTTATTGTGTACATTACGACACTTTTGGGGTTTGGGAGGGAAGATCCGGATGATAGGTGTATATCTAAAATACTACCCGGCTTTTGAGTGAAACAAAGCTAAATCAGCCAATTTCACGGCTTTGGAACAAAGCGACCGCCAAGCCGAGCATAGCCATGATCATCAATAGGGAGTAACTCGACGCCAGCAGGACGTAGGTGCCCGTGAAGTCATGCTCCTGACTGATGGCATCAGCCGGCCAGAGGAACTGCAGGTTGGGGGTGATGCGATAGAAGATGTCCGCCCACCAATAGTCCTGAGCCCAGGCACCCAGAATGTTCTGACTCATCAGGCCCATCAGGAAGACGCCCAGGCAAATCATCAGCGTCATGAGTTGTCCCAACCGTGTGGAAGCGACAATCGCCACCGAGCAGATCACCGCCACCGCCAGGAACACCAGCAGCAGGCCGATCCACAATTGCGGGTTGATGTCCTTCATCGGTGATTGGAAATGCCAATCCTTGTCGATCAGCAGCACCAGGGCGTAACCAACTGTCAGAAACAGCCCCATCAGCCGCGAAAGGGCAGAGGTGAAGACCCAGTTGTAGAAATAGTTCCCCAGCGTTGCGACGATCAACGCCAGCATGCCGAACCCAAGTCCAAAAATAATGACCGGCCCGTCAAAGCGATCTGATGCCGTCTGCATGACCTGGTGACGAACGGTCAGCAGGTACACAATGGTCAACGTCCAATAAGCCAATGCGATCGCGGTGCTGACGCCCAGGTATTTACCAATGATGAAGACTGGCCGACTCACGGGCTTACTGATGACTGTCAAGGCAGTTTTGTTTTCGATTTCCGAACTGACCACGCCGGTCGCGGTGAACGCAGCCAGGAAGAGTCCGACGATAAACAACGTGGATAACCCCAGGTCGATCAGTAGCTTGTTGTCATTCTCCAACGTGTAGGCTGAGAGTTGGGGGTTGAGTAGCATCCCGCCGGTGGCAATGAGCATCAACACCACGAAAATCGGCTGGCGGATACTTTCAATAAACGTGTTGCGGGAGATGGTCCAGATCTGTTGGAGCATGTATCACTCTTCCGTATACCGGGCTATAGGCGCAGGACGACTCCCATGATACGCAGGTGACAGAAAGATGGTTCGGATTGCGCTTGAGATTTTATGCAATCAATCGTGATGCGTTATCAAGGATCGAATCAACGCAAGCCGCCAGATCAGACCACAGGTCGAATCGGGTGGATACGCTTTGATTCGAACTAGCCCCGTCAGATTCTATAGCAGTTCAAATCATTAAACTCCATGCCTTGGTATTTTTCGTCATTCCCGCGCAGGCGGGAGATTCATTCTTTGCATCGCTCAATCCCTACGGTCTTCCATCTGGCGGCTTGTGTGGTTTGGGGGAATGGATTGGAAGTAACGCAAAAGAAAAAAACTGATCCCAAGGCGAACAAAACGGCATTTGGCTGCGAACAATTAGCAAGCCACGCATTTTGACTCGGGGTGTATGGGTCTGTGCAACGCATGGATCAAATCGACTCAGGGCGTGCTTAAGTGAATCTGAACAAGGTGTTACCTCTTAACAGCCTTGTGGGAAAGACAGCGGAAACAAGACTTTTTGGAGTCCAATAGAGCATGGCACATGACCAACAAACATACCGCCGCGCCACGACAGCAGCGATTGTCGGCCTGGTGGTTCAGGTTGTTCTGAGCATCGCGATTGCCCTGATCGGCCTATGGGCCAAATCACCGGCGCTCGAGGCGGCGACCTGGTATTTCGTCGGCGGTATCCCCATCTGGATCGTCCTTTGCCTGCTCTACAATCAGGCTCGCATCGAACGCGTCGAAGCCCTTGAAGCCGAACAGATCATCCATCAGGATCAGCAGGCCGCCGCCATTTTCGAGGAACAGGCCGATGACCTGGACCTGGCTCGCCGTCGTCTGCAGAAGCTTCAGACCTGGGGCCTGAACATCGTGAGTCTGCTCGTTGCCATCTACCTGCTGGTTTTGGGTGGCTACCTCTTTAACCAGAACAAGTCGATGCTCAGCAGTGCAGCCGATGCCGCGGACGCCGTGGCACCGTTGGGCCCTGAAACCAATCCGACCGTGCTGCTTTTCCTGAGTGTCGGTATCGCTTTCATGGCCTTTGCCGTTGGGCGTTATGTCTCAGGTATGACCTCCGTCAAGGAATGGAAACTGCTTCGTGGCGGTGCCAGCTACTTGATGGGCAACTTCCTGATGGCGGTTCTCACCGTCATCGGCACCATCGTGGTGCTCTTTAGCAAAAAGCCCGACTTCATGGGCACGTTGGCTGTTGTTTTCCCTGCCATCACGTTCCTGGTTGGTCTTGAGTTTCTCGTCACCTTCCTGCTTGGTGCCTACCGTCCCCGCAAGAAGGGTGAAATTGGTCGCCCGGCATTTGACAGTCGCGTGCTGGGCATGCTCACCGCTCCCAAGAGCCTGGGCTCGATCATCAGTGAAACCATCAACTACCAGTTTGGTTTTGAGATCACCAGCAGTTGGTTCTACAAGGATCTGAGCAAGTTGATCATGCCGCTGCTGTTGTTGGGCGTTGCCGTGGTCTGGCTGAGCACCAGTTTCGTGGTGGTTCAGCCGCATCAACAGGCATTGATCCTGAAAATGGGTCAAATCTCCAAGCAGGTCGGCCCCGGTCCTCACTTCAAGCTTCCCTGGCCGTTTGGGCAGACGCAAAAGTTTGATGTTGACCGCGTGCACGAAACCTTTGTCGGCTCGGTCCGCAACAAGAGTGAAGCAGACATTGCCATCCTCTGGACCAATCAGCATGCCGACGGTGAAGAAGAGTATATGATCACTGCACCGACACCCAGTGCCCAACTCGATGACGCTGGCATCACCGACAACTCCACAGGCGTCGGACTGCTACCCGCTGAAGTCGTCGTGCAGTACTGCATTCTCAGTGAAGAACTCGAAAAGTATGCCACCAGTGCAGATGATCCGGCCAAGTTGCTGGAGAATCTGGCTGACCGTCATGTCAATGAGTATTTCTCAACACACGATGTCGACTTCCTCCTGGCTCACGGTCGTGAAAAGGGTGGCATGGAATTGCAGAAATCCATCGCTGCTGATGCACGCGAACTGGGTTTGAAAGTCACCTTCGTCGGCATCACTTCCGTGCATCCGCCGACCAAGAGTGAAGTGGCTGACAAATTCCACGAAGTGATCAATGCCTTGCAACAAAAGGAAAGTGCGATCCAGGAAGCCCAGGGCGAAGCCATCCGCATTCTATCGGAGACTGCCGGTTCCTATGAACATGGTCAGAAAATCAATGCTGCCATCAAGCAACTGGAAACCGTGCAGCAGGAACGCAGCAACACCAAGGACGCAAAAAAGCTTGCCCAACTCGAAAAGATGGTCGATATCTCACAGCAGCGTGTCGACAAGCTCCTGGCTCAGGCTTCCGGTGAACTGTCCATGATCAATGACGAAGCTCAGGCTTACCGTTGGCAGCGTTCGATCTCCGAACTGGCTCGCGCCAGCCGAATCGGTGCTGAGTTTGAAGCCTACAAGCTTGCTCCCCGGTACTACCGTGCCCGTCAGTCTCTGGACACCCTTGTCGAAGGCATCAAGGATCGACGCAAGATCATCATCAGTCAGGATCAGGAAACAGGGAATCGCCCGGTCTTCCGATTCGACTTTAAAGACCCTGAGTCTGCATTGGACAACATCATCAATCCCAGCAATTAATCATCCGGTCAACACCATTGAAATGACTTGACTCGCTCCTTTGGACACGAGAATTCAATTATGAAAAACAAAACCAGTTTCATCATCGCCTTGATCGTCGTCGTCATGCTCGGCACCTATGCCGTCTGTTTCCAGGTTCGCTATGACGAAGTCGCAGTCAAAACCACTTTCGACAATGCCGATGAAAACAGCATCATCAAGGAACCGGGCCTGCACTTCAAAGCGCCTTGGCCGTTCCAGAAAGTCGAAACCTATTCCACGCGTCTGCAGGTGCTCGAACCCAAGCTCATTGAGCAGCAGACCGCTGATGAAAAGACCGTTGCCATCCGCCCCTATGTGACATGGTCCATTGATGATCCACTGTCATTTTTCAAGCGTATTCGCACGGTGGAAGATGCCAATGATCGTATCGAGTCTCTGCTGACCACATCGCGTGGCATTATCTCCAAGTACACCTTCGGTCAGTTGGTCAACACCGACCCGTCGCAGCTTAAGCTCACGGAAATCGAAAAGATGTCCACCGACCAGCTTCAGAAGCTCGTTGATGATTCAGGTTACGGCATCACCATCAAGCAGGTGGGTATCCGTCGGATCAAGCTTCCTGAAAAGACCACCGAGAGTGTGTTTGAAACCATGAAGAAGACCCGTGAACGCATGGCCGCCAACGCTCGTCAGGAAGGCAAAGCCAAGGCCGCTGCCATCAAGTCCGACGCCGAAACCGCCGCCAAGCGCATGAAGGCCATCGCCGAACGTCGCGCCCAGGAAATTCGTGCCAAGGGTGACCGTGAAGCCGCCAAGTACTACGCTTCCTTTGCCAACGACAAGGAAGATTTTGCCATCTTCCTGTTCAAGAACGAAGCCCTCAAGGAAATGCTCAAGAACAACTCCACCTTCGTGCTTCCTGCCGAAGACCTGGGACTGTTTGAGTCTGTCGGCGAAGTGAATCTGCCTGCAGGACAGTAAGTTTGATTTGAGTAATTGAGGTTCGATTTAACAGGATCGTTAAACCAGCAAGGTTATACAACATGGCTCACAAGCATCATCACGATCATGACCACGAACACACCGCTCAGCCACGCGGTGCGCAGGACCCGGGCTTTGATCCGGCTGCACAATCACTGGCTGATGCGCTGCAGTTCTGCTTCACTGCGTTGAAGGTTATCATGGTCGTTCTCGTTGTGGTTTACTTCGGCAGTGGCTTTTTCAATGTCGAATCCAACAAGACCGCGGTTCAACTTCGTTTCGGGAAAATCATCAAGTCCGATCTGCCCAGTGGCGGACCTTACTTCGCGCTGCCTTATCCGATTGATGAAGTGATTCCCGTCGAACTGACTGAACGTGTTCTGGATGTCAAAAAAGCCTTCTGGTTTGAGTATGACGACAAACGGGATGCAGGCAAAACCATTGACGAAATGGCTGAGTCCCGCATGGGGCCTCTCAATCCTGTCAAAGATGGTTCATTGATCACCGGCGATGCCAACATCGTCCACACGCAATGGTCGCTGACCTATCAAGTCAGTGATCCGACGGCCTATGTGGAAAATGTCGGAGATGACAAAAAACTGGCGCATAAGCTCGTGGAGTTGGCAGCCGAACAGGCCATCGTCAAGAACGTTGCCCAACTCACCGCGGATGATCTTCTCAAAGGCGTGACCAATGCCGAGTCGATCAAGAATCACATGCAAGGCACGCTTGATGGCATGAAGACCGGCCTTGAAGTCAAGACCGTCTCCATCACACAGATGACCGTGCCCCTGTCCACGCGCCCGGCCTTTCAGGCGGTGCTCAATGCCGAAAACGAAAAAGCACGTGAGATCGAATCCGCCCAGGAACAACGCGTCAACATTCTCTCAACCGCTGCAGGTGAAGCACATGATCAATTGCTGAGTCTGGTTGAGAAGTATGAGTTCGCAGTCGACAATCACACTGAAGGTGCCGAGCTTGATGCGATCAACAATGAACTGGACACCGTGCTCAACGCACTGAATATCGACAACACGCCCATCAGCGGTGAAGTCGCTGGCATCATCAATGAAGCTCAGGTCTACCGCACCAGCATCGTTGAAAAAGTCCAGTCCGAAGCACAGAAGCTTGAACAGCTTTACGATCAGTATCAACAGAGTCCGCGCATCATTCAGCAGCGTTTGATTCAGGACGCTCGTCGTGAGATCCTTTCCAGTGACATGAACGAAACGTTCTACGTCACCCAGGATGGTCAGCAATATCTGGAACTCAATCGCGACCCCAGTGTCAAGCGTGAACGTGAACGTAAGCGTCTGCAGTTGGAACAGGAATCGCGTCAGAACAACCGATGATTTTGGTGATGAAATAGAGTTTGCCTATGACTTCCGCAATGACCAGTCAAAACCAGGCCCAGGCCGTCGAGAACTCACACGATGTGATTCGCTGTATCGGTCTGACCAAAATTTTCAAAGACTTCTGGATGCGCAATCGCGTCCGCGCGGTGGACAACATCTCCATCAATGTTCAGCGTGGCGAACTCTTTGGACTGCTCGGTCCCAACGGCTCGGGTAAGAGTACCACCATCAAGATGATCCTCGGCCTGCTGCATCCGACGTCAGGTCGCATCTCGGTGTTGGGTAAACGTCCCGAAGATGTTGCCATCAAAAAGATGATCGGCTATCTGCCCGAAGAGTCCTATCTCTATCGATTCCTCAATGCCCGTGAAACGCTCGACTATTACGCGCGACTGTTTTTCCAGAACCGTCTGCAGCGCAAGCGTCGTGTGGACATGTTGCTGGAGATGGTTGGACTTGAAGCCGTGCAACGCCGTCCGGTGGGCGAATACTCCAAGGGCATGCAGCGTCGTATCGGTCTGGCTCAAGCCTTGATCAATGACCCGCATCTGCTGATACTCGACGAACCGACCACCGGTCTGGACCCCATCGGCACGCGTCAGATCAAGGACCTGCTGCTGGAACTCAAATCGCGGGGCAAGACGATTCTGCTTTGCTCGCACCTGCTCTCCGACGTCGAAGATGTCTGCGATCGTGTTTCCATCATGTACGGCGGTAAAGTCCGACAGGAAGGCACCGTCGACGAACTACTCACCAAGCAGGAAGCGACCACGCTGGAAGTACCCGGTCTGGATGATCAGACGATTGAGGAAATCCGCAAGGTGCTCGCTGCCAAGGGCTATGACATCTCGCGTGTCGATCATCCCCGGCAGAAACTCGAATCCCTGTTCCTGGACATTGTGCACCAGGCACAAACCGAAGGCGTAGAAACATCCGGCGCCCGTGCAGGCGGTCGCATCGCTGAGTTTCTTTCCAGTGACTTGCCCACCGCATCTGCCGACACACAGGTTTCACGTGAACAGGTGCTCGATGATCTGGTCAAATCCAAGCCCATTCAACTTACTGAAGACCAGCAGGAAAAATCGCAAGCTTCCAAAGAAACGCAAGCCTCCAAAGCTGACGATGACGTGCTTGCTTCACTGACACAGAACAAGCCTGCACCCACACCTGAGCCTGAGACTAAGGCAGCAACATCGTCGCAACCCGAGCAATCCAAAGCGTCGGATGATCAGCCCAAACCCGCTGAACCCAAGAAGCCTGTTGCGGGTGATCAAAGTGTGCTGGATGATCTGCTCGGTGGCAAGAAGGACTAAACCAATTGGATCAACGGCAAGTTGATTGACGTTCGTAAAGAGATCAGATGAACAAACCCTGGGTCAAATGGTTACTTGTGTACATCGGCGGACTGCTGCTTTTAGGCGGTGGAGCGATCCTGCTGGGGTTGCAGGATCACATCCTGGCTGGTGCCATTGTCTTTCGAATTGCACAGGCATTTGCGGTGCTGTGGTTACTCTGGGGCTTTTGGCTGGGCCGCAATGTCTCAGGTATGAAGACGATCGGTGCGATGGTCATTGCGACACTCTGCACCGCTGCCATTGCTGGCCCGATGTTGACTTCGCGAAGCTACAGCGGTTATGCCATTGTGCTCATCGGTATCTGGGCCATGGCCGAGTTGTTTGTCATCGGCCTGTGGTTGATCCGACTGTTACTTAGTGGTGGTCACCCGATTTTTGGTGTCGCACGCACGCTGGTCGATGAAGCCATCCGCATGAAGATCGCTTTGATTTTCATCATCGGCGTGGTGTTGATGATCCCGATCTTACCGATTCTCATTGATGCTCAGGAACGGCTGGACTATCGCGTCAAGTTCTTCCTCAACTGGTCATTGGGTGGCATGAGTGTGCTGCTGAGTCTGATGACGGTGTTCCTGGTTTGCGGCAGCATTTGTGGTGAGATCACACGCAAGAACATTTTCATGACCATGGTCAAACCGGTTAGCCGTATCCAATATCTCATGGGCAAATGGTTGGGTGTTGCCTTATTGAACATGTTATTGCTGGCGGTGTCAGGCGTGGGGATTTACACGTTGACGCAGATTCTGGCGCAGCAGCCGGTGAGCAATCCGACCACGCCACAGATTGAGTTGGGGGCAGTGCGTTACGAGGTTCTCACCGCACGCGAGTCCGCCAAGGCCTCGCCACCGGATGGGATGGATTTTGCTGCTGAACTGCGAAGTCGCCATGAGCGTTTGCGTCGAGAAAATCCGGATGAGTATGGGGAACGCTTGACCGCTCAACAGCGCAAGGCCATTCAGAATCGCATCATTGCCCAGTGGTATGCCATCGGCCCGCATGAATCTCAGACGTATGTCTTTGAGAATCTACAACCGGCTGTCGAAAGAAACTTGCCGATCCAGTTACGCTTCAAACCCAAGATGTCCAAAGCGCCTGACGATGAAATGGTGCGCATGGGACTTTGGATCAATGACCGACCTTACCCCATTTTCCAGGGACAGCATATCCCTACGGAAGTGGCCAATGACAACTTCCATGTCATGAGCATTGATCCAGCTTATGTGGATGATCAAGGCAAGATCAAACTGCGTATCCAGAATGTGAACCTGATGGCGCCCGAGGCCACGTTCCCAGCAACGATCAGCTTCAGTCCCGGCAGCGGACTTGAAATGCTTTACAACATCGGCAGCTTCGGTCCAAATCTGGTTCGTTCGCTGGCCATGATCTGGGTTCGGCTGGGTTTCCTGGCGATGCTTGGTGTGATGGCGGGTACATTCCTGGGCTTCCCCGTGGCCTGCCTGCTGAGTTTCATGATTTACTTTGCCGCCATTGCCAGCAATTACCTCAAGGAGTCACTGCGATACTATGCTGGCTACAGTAATATGAATGTGAATCTCTGGGAGAAAATCGTTCTCATCTGGAGTGCATTGGTCAGCAATGTCGGTGATGGTAAATATTGGGAAGCGACCAAGATTATCATCCGATTGGTCGGTGAAATGTTCATCGCCATTGTCCCGGAATTCAGTACCTATAACCCCACGCCACTGGTCTCCGACGGACGGGTGGTTTCGATGATGATGCTTGGTGAATCAGCCATCTGGGTGGGACTGGTTTCCTCGGGTTTCTGTCTGCTGATGGCGTGGTTGATTTTCCAACGCCGTGAGTTGGCGAAGGTGACGGTGTAAGGTTGCTACGACGATGACTGCTGCGGTGCTGGCGCATCGCTGATGACTTGGATACACGTATGACACGTACACGATTGACACAAATTCTGGCAGTGGTCTTCAGCATCGTCTGCATGGTCGGTGCTGGGATTCTCGTGCCCAGGATCAATAACGAGCGGACCGACCTGCAGGTTGAAACCGGCCTGGAACTCGGCGAAGGCCTGCCACCGCAGATTGTGTTGGCAACCACCGCTTTGGGGACGTTTCGTGGTCTGTTCGTCGATATTCTCTGGCATCGTGCCAACAAGCTCAAGGAAGAAGGCAAGTTCCAGGAAGCCTCCACGCTCAGCCAATGGATCACCACGCTTCAGCCGCGCTTCCCGCAGGTTTGGGCGTTTCATGCATGGAACATGGCCTACAACATCTCCGTTGCAACGCATACTTCCGAGGAACGTTGGGACTGGGTGAACAAAGGCATTCGCCTGCTGCGTGAACAGGGCATTCCCTACAACCCGCGCGCCGTGCGTCTGTATCGTGAACTCAGTTGGATTTTCTTTCACAAGATCGGCCAATACTCCGACGATGCGCACTGGTTCTACAAACGTGAGTTGGCCTATGAGATGCAGCAGGTCTTAGGTGATCTGGATCGTGGCGGAACCACAGAGCAAGTCATCACCCGATTCAAAGCCATTGCTGATGCGCCTGACACCGTTGAGCAACTCGTTGAATTGCATCCCAATGTCCAGCCCGTTCTTGATGCGCTCAAAGAACTGGGCTATGAACCCAATGAACGTTTGCTGCGTCAGTTGGGTACGTACATCATGTCTTTCCAATCACTTGATTCGCGGATCATTCAAGGTGCCGAGCAATCGCGCCAGATTCCGTCCGGCGTTGATCCCCGGTTGGTTGAACTGATTTTCTACAACACGGATAAGAAGTGGAATGCAGCGCTGCCGCATTTGGTTAATTACCTTCGCAAACATGTCATCGTCGCGCGTTACCACATGCAGCCTCAAAAAATGCTTGAGATGATGGAAGAGTTCGGCCCGATTGATTGGCGCCATCCTGCTGCCCATGGCATGTATTGGGCCAAGCTCGGTACCGAGCAGGCGGCTTCGCTGCGTAACAATGACGATGTGGATATCGTCAATACCTATCGTCAGAATGTGCATTCCATGCAGCTACTCACGCGATCCGGACGCTTGTCGTTTGACCCGTTTACCCGTCGCCTGCAGATGCTCCCGGATGTGCGATTTATCCCCGCCTATGAAAAAGCCGTCGAAGAAGCTGACGAAGCTTACTTCGAAAAATATGGCAAACATTCTGACAGCTACAAAGCCGGTCATGAAAACTTCCTGCTTGCTGCGGTGGTCTACAACTATCTGTACGGTGATATTGATCAGGCTGCCCAGTATTTCAAAAAGGTGCGTGAACTCTATGGCAATGAACCGCACAACCATCGAAGCCAACGCTATACCAGTACGTTGCAGGACCTGGTGATTTTTGAACTTCAGGGCAATGCCACCATGATGGATCGCTCCACGCAGTTCATCGATGCCATGATCCGCCAGGGTTTGGAACAAGGTTTGGCGCATGGTCGCATGGACACCTTCAACCGCTGCCTGGCATTGGCCCAGCAGATGCACACCAAGTTCAACAGCCGTGGCATTACCACCAACATCTCCCCGCAGGACCGTATGAAGATTCTGGATTGGCCCCAAACCTTGTTCAATTCCTACATCTCCTACATGAAGCAGGAGTCGGTGGACCCGTTAATCCGTACACGCATTTGGATGAACACACCACTGCAACTCAAGCAACAGACATACGACCAACTCCTGCCTGTGATGACCGAACAGATGCAACGTTATGGCTTGGATGTGAATCGCGCCTTTGCGGCTCCTGAAGGGATGGAGAATATCCGTGCAAAGGACGCACAGCAGAATCAACAGAAGAAGACCGACACCAAGGTCGAAATGCAGTAAGCAATACTGCAGGTGTCATTGCATGTTGGTGTACGGATTTGATGCTTTCCTGCAGCATCTACGCGGACGCTCTTTCTTCGAATAACACATAAACACAACGAGCATCGAAAACAATTCGGTGCTCGTTTTGCGTTATGCAGGTTTCGTTTGATAGGACATTCCTGCGAATACACCACCATTTTTCGTCACTCCCTCGCCGGCAGGAGTCCGGTGAAATTTGCAATTTTCTACTGCATGCCACTGGATTCCCGCCTGCGCGGGAATGACGAAGTCGTTTTAAAGGTGATGATAATTTACGCTCTAAAGTCCTCAGATGCGACGTTCAGTCATGGGCGCGTTTTTGTGATCTATTCAGTTTCTTGATCACGCAGCAAACCCGGTCAAGATGACCGGGCGATATCGCCGAGTTATATTGACTCGGTTGCCTTGAAGTGAGGTGTTACAAAATCAAACGTGCATCATTTGAACACGATGGCATAGATTGCTTCTTCGTAGGTCAGGCGCTTGCCGTGTCCGTCGAACATGACATAGTTGGCGGTGCCCAGATGACGTTCGGGACCGCTGCTGACATAGGTGTGCGGGCTGGCTGAGGTAGGTGTTTTGATCTCCCATTCAAAGACGCTTGATGAGATGTATTTGGGCATGATGAAGTAGGTGCTACTGTCAGCGATCATCATTTTTTCAGTCTGTCGATCGACTTCATCAAACCGGAAAGCTTTGATGGTGCCATCTGCGTTTTTCCAACTCGATGAGAAAATACTGCTGGTGTCATCAGGGCGCATGGGTGTTGCGTTCATGCCGATGCCCATGCGCGAATGATCCAACTCATACCAGGCACGCGGCCAGGTCGGGCAACGATAAACCTCCGGCAGGTCCGCGTAGTACAAACTGTGATGCGAACCATCAATGTACTCGCTGGTGAGAAACGACCAGATACTCCGGCGCGAGTGATCGTCGTTGTAACCATCGGTGGTCATCTTGGCCTGGGCGAAGTAGCCGCTGTGCGTGTCCGCATACATCCGCTGCGCCAAGAACAACTGACGCTGATTACTCAGACATGCAATGGCCTGGGCGTTCTTGCGTGCACTGGCCAATGCCGGCAGGAGAATGGAAACCAGCAACGCGATGATCGAGATCACCACCAGCAGTTCGATGAGCGTAAAGCCAAAATCACGAACAGAGGGGGCAGGGGACATTTGATTGGGTTGCACCATTTGAGCATCCTTGTTCAGACGGGATCAGGATTGCCAAAACTCAGACATGCTTAATACTAGGCAGCTGACCGGTTGGAAACATGGACGAAATGACTGCAATTGTCACCAGAAGACGGATTGAGCGTCCGGTGTGAGGCGTGTTTTGTACAAATGCCACGTTAAACGGTCATGGTTGAAGGCCATGGGTGACCTATACTTCCATGTGAATTGTACGCAAGGAGCCTTTGGAAATGGACAGAATGATTGTCTGCTGGATGGTTATCGGGATGTGTATGGCTTGTGGTCTGTCTGAACGGACATTGGCTGAAGAAGTGAAATTGCCCTGGTTGGAACGTCCGGCTCAATCGGTTAAGTCGGTGGACGATCTGACGGGCTTTCCGATTGTCAAGGGATTGGATGGTAACGCGATGTCCACCCAGCCGCGCTGGGATCGGCCTGACGTGATGCCGATGCTGTTGTACTTTGATGGTTCACAACTCAGTGAGGCCCGGAAGCTCATGGCATCGGATGCTGCCTTTGCCGCCGGTTGGGATCGGTTGGTGCGACTGGTGCGGTCCATGATGGCCAACGACGGTATCGGCGGGCTGGAGGGCAGCAAGCCTGAAACCTATGTTTACAAACTCGGCGGTCGACTGCTTAATGTCGCGTTGTATTACCGGCTAACCGGGGATCAGCAGGCCGGGGCGTTTCTCAAGGCCATCACACTTGATGCCGCTTCACGGCCCATGTCGTTCTGGATGCACACGGCACTTCGCCGTTCACCGGAGGACTTTCCCTACGGCCAGTTGGAAACCGCGATCCTGGCGCGCGGGATGGCGCCTGCGATGATCTGGGGCCGCGACCTGTTTACCGATGACGAGTATCAGATGCTCTGCCAGGTTATGCGTCACAAGGCACTTTATCCCATGCTCCGTTTTCTCCAGACCCACAAGCGTTACAACAACTTCATCCCGGCGATTGCTTCGGGGGCGATGTGTGCGGCGGTGGCGCTGGATGATGAATTGGCCAGGAAGCACGCGATGGACCTGCTTAACTCGTGGGGGGCGCTGGTTGAAGAGGATGGCAGTTACGGCGAACAGGTCGACTATTTCAATTACGCCTTTGTGAACTTTGCCAAGGGACAGTTGGTGTTGGGTAAAGACCATGTGCTTTCACTGGGACAAACTCTGCCCCAGTTTACAGGCACACTCCAATGGCAATTGGCTCACTACAGTCTCAATGCCAAAGACGATCCGGTGCGACTGAATTTCGGGGATGATGATTTCCACGGCGGCCCGCCCAATCGACTGACCACGCAACTGCTGTCGCTGATCACCGGTAACGGACTGGGGACATGGATGCTCGGGACACTGCATGGCAAGGCTCCCGCTGATGACGCGTATGCGATGATCGCCAAGATCACACTCAATGGCGCCCCCATGCCCAAGGCCGTTGCGCCGGATTATTTGCCAACCGTGATGGGGTACGACACCGGCATCGGCATCATCCGCAGTGGCTGGACACTCAACGCGGACACCGTCATTGCGCTGCGCAGCGGGGCAGGCAGTCGGACGCGCTACAGCCATGACATGCCCAACCGCAACAGTCTGGCCATGATGTTTCATGGTGAATATCAACTCGTCGAACCCGGACGCGCCAGCTATCGTTCACCGATGCGCAAGAGCTATGACCTGGTGACCGAACATCACAACACCGTGAGCATCGACGGTCAGATTCAGCCGCGTGACCGCAAGGCCGAGTTACTGACGGCTGTCAATTTCGGGAACATCGATGTGCTGGTCTCCGAAGCTGCCCAAAGCTATCGTGCCAAGCCCAGGCATGCACGTCGGAGTGTGTACTACCTGCGTGACTTGGATGTACTGGTTGTCTGGGATGTCGTCATGCTCGATGATCCCAAGCAGGTGAGTGTGAACTGGCATTTTGGCAACGACGATGGGCAGTCCACTTTGTCCAACTCCGCCAATCACTGGCAACTGACCAAGCCCCGAACCCGTTTGGATGGCTACCTGCATGCCAACGTCCCGGTGACCACCACGCAGCGCGAGGGCATCATGCATCTGAACTATGCCTACTATCCCGGTGACAAAAACGAGGGACAGTGGGGCAACGCATTTGAAGTCCAGATGACCAGTGACCAGCCGGTCAAGCAGTTCTCTGCGGTGAGTCTGTTTATCCCGCAGGTGAATGACAAAGCTCAAGCCGTCAATGTCACACGGTTGCCCGACACCGATCAGAAGCTGGCGTTCAAACTTCAACTGGGTGATGAGCAGGTTCCAATCACGCTGGATCCGACCCGGATCGATCAACCCGATCAAATCGCTGCGACGATCAGCAAGCAGGCATTCAACAGCCTTGGTCAACCCGTCGCCAAGCCTTGATATTTGAACGACATATCCTCATTTCACGTCTTGGATCGCGCTTTGGGCAGTGTTGGTTTTGAATGCGCGTTCACTGTAATACGTTGATTTTATTGTATTTAGTCGCGGTATTTTGGGCGATATGGCTTGACTTGTTCATTTTGACGTCAATAATTTGAATGTTCAATTTGAACATGTAAAGTTATGATCAAAACCGATGTGAATATCAAGGATGTGGCCAGTCTTGCCGGTGTTTCGACCGGGACGGTCAGTCGTGTGTTGCGAGGCGAAGCGGGGGTTCGTCCGGTCAATGCCAATCGTGTCCGCCAGGCCGTGCAGGAACTCGGTTACACCCTCCGGGGTAAGCGTCCGCTGGGTAGTGGTCGGGCGCCCAGGTCTCGCAAGACGGGCAACATCGGCATTTACATCTCCCGTGCCTCAGCTCAGTGGGCCAATCATCCCATGTACGCTGCCTTTTTCCAGGGACTCTCCCGCGCCTGCAATGAGACCGGCTTTCACTATCTCACGGAGTTTGGTGAGAACGAAGACAACATGCCACGCATGGTAACGGAGAACAAAATCGATGGCCTGCTGGTCAAGGGGATGTTGACGCCCTCCATTGAGAAACTCAGCACGCGTCTACCTATCGTCGGTTTGAATCTTAACCAGCCGGGCCTCTCCATCGACCAGGTCAATTGTGATGATTATCACAGCGGCTACTCGGCTGCGCAATATCTCTGGGAGATGGGGCATCGTCGGATTGCCTTTGTCAGCAACATCAGTCATCACCCGATGCTGTTGATGCGGTATCAGGGGTATGAACGCTTCCTGCGGATGAATCATGCTTTCGACCCGGAGATTGTTTTTCTGCGTGCGACCGAACTGGTGGGGCCATCGCTTCCTGAGACGGAGTACCCGCAATTTGATGAGATGCTCCAGCAGTGGTGGCAGTTGCCTGCTGACCAGCGCCCGACTGCGGTGCTTTGTGCCAATGACTGGAACGCCGCCGGTTGCTATCAATCGGCTCAGCGTCTTGGTATCCGCATCCCCGATGATCTGAGCGTGTTGGCATTCGATAACACCGTTGAGTTATGCAGTCTGCTCACGCCACAGTTATCCAGCTACACCGTTGCCCAGGAACTTTGTACCTATCAAGCTGCCATGCGCTTGATCCAGCGAATTGATCAGGACATGGACAATCAACCGTCCATCGTTCAAAGCGTGGTTGGCGAACTGGTCGAACGTGAATCGGTTCGTCAGCTTCAAGTCAAATAACAATCAGACTCATGAATCTTTGTCTTATGGAATCTGCTATGAAACACTGTCGTCACTTTTTCAAATCCGTATCGTTGTGTGTGTTGATCCTGTTGACCACCGCGATGTCACTGCAGGCGCAGACCGTGGTTAACGTCAAGGACTTCGGGGCGGTGGGTGATGGGAAAGCTGATGATTTACCTGCACTCAACAAGGCATTGGAATCACTGCGGACCATCTCGCAGCGCCCGGTGACGTTGTTGATTCCTGATGGTACGTACCGCCTGGGCCTCGATGAAAATGCTGACACCAAGGCGCATTTCATGATCGCGTCGCATCGCGATGTGATTGTCAGTGGTGGCGAGAATACGCTCTTGATCATGACCAGCCCGTATCACCAGGGTGTGGGTATTTACAAGTGCACCAATGTCACCGTCAAGAACCTTGCCATCGATTATGATCCGTTGCCTTACACGCAGGGCATGATCACCAAGGTTGATCCTGAATCACAATTGATCACCATGAAGGTTGATCCGGGCTATCCCTTGCCGACCGATGCGCACATTGATGCTTTCTCTGGCAAGCAAGGTCATTCCGTTGGTTACCTGTATGACGCGCAAACCAACATGAAACAGAACCAGTACTACAGCCAGTATCTGCGTAAGCAGGTCGAAGATTTGGGCAATGGTCTCTATCGTTACAAGTCTTCCAACGTGGTCCGTGATGACATGGTCGGCCGCCGCTTTGCAGTCGTCGGACGTCGTAAAGCCAGCGCGTATCAGGTTAATGATTCCACCGATTGCCTGATCGAAAATGCGACCGTCTACAGCGCCCCGTCCTGTGGTTACAACGTGGCTAGCAGCACGCGCATCACCATCGACAAGTCCAGAATCATTCACCGTCCCGATGTCTCCGGCGCACCGCGTGCCATGAGCAGCAATGCGGACGGCTTGCATTCCAAGTGGTGTCCCGTTGGTCCAACGCTAAGCAACAGCACCTTCACCGGCATGGGCGATGACTCGGTGAACATCGGCGGTTCCTATACCCCCGTCCTTGAAAAACTCGACGACCGCACCATCGTCGTCCAGGCGCATGGCTCGATCACCAACTATCCCACCGACCTGATCATGGCAAGCCCCGGCCACGATGAACATCTCAAACTCCCCAAGATGATCAAATGGAACGGCACCAAAGTTGAAGGCTTCAAAAAGCATTGCATCAAACTTACCTTTGATGCACCGCTTCCCGACCTGGTGACATGGAAGGAAAACGGCAACATCAAGAAGTGTTCACAGGTGCTCAATCTCAATGCATGTGGTCGCTATGCCAAGGTCATCAACAATCACTTTTACAATCACCGTGTGCGGGGCATTCTCATGCGTGGCCCCGACAGTTTGATCAAAGGCAATCGCATCGAAAATCTCTCCGGCCCGGCTATTGTCGTCAGTAACGACGGCGGATTCCTCACCGAAGGTCCCTCCGGCGATAACACCATCATTGAAGACAACGTGATGGTCAATATCGAACGCTCCAATATCTACATCGCATCGTCCCTGCCCCCCAAGGTGCGTGGCTTGGTCATTCGCAATAACCGCATCGAAAACTACGGCGGGGATGATCCCTATGGGCGTGGTATCAACGGCAATCCGTTTTACATCAGTTCCGGTGGCGATCTGACCATTGAAAACAACACCATCGTCAAGCCCAATACCGGATATGAAAATGTGCCGCTGATTTATACCAAGAATCTGGGCAAGATCACGTGGAAGAATAACACGCTCGATGGTCAGCAGACGCAATTGGAAAAAGACAGTCAACCGATTCCCCCAAAAGACTAAGACATAAACTGACATTTTTTAAACATGATCAACTCCAAGGATCATTCTTCCCCGAAAGGATTGGCATTGAACATGTCACTCAAAGCGATTCGTCTATCAACGCTGTGTTTCATGATATCCCTGACGGGGTGTGCGAACATGCACGCCCAGACCACGCTCAACGTCAAAGACTTCGGCGCCAAAGGCGATGGTATTGCCGATGACGCAGTTGCCTTTGTCAAAGTCTTGGAAGCCGCAGACAAACACAAGCCCCAACCCGTGACGATCAAAGTCCCGCAGGGAACCTATCGTCTTGGTTTATATGATCCGAAAAAGGCATCGGCAGAAGGTGGCAATCTCACCATCGCAGCAATGCAGAACATCACCATTGAAGGTGAAAACCGTCCCTTGCTATTGATGGGTAATCCCTATCGACATGGCATTTTTGTTGATGGCAGTCAAAACATCACCGTCAAGAATCTCGCGGTGGATTACGATCCCTACTGTCAATCGCAAGGCACGATTGTCTCGGTTGATCCTGCGAATAATTTCATTGATATGAAACTCGCTGACGGTTACCCCTCCCCGATGCTCCCGCATATGGACTTTAATCAGGCGACCAAAATCGTCAACACCAAAAACGTCGGATACATCTTCGATGCCAGGACCGGCAAAAAACTCAATCAGTTTTATGACCAATACATGTGGAAGAACATTCCCAAAGATATGGGCAACGGTCTCTACCGATTCAATACCTCCAATCCCGTCGAGCCTCAGATGGTGGGTAAGGTGTTTACCGTGGTCTCCCGTCGTAAAGCCGATGGTGTGAAAATCAATAACACCGACGGATGCCTGATGCAGCAGGTTCACATCTACCATTCACCGGCTTGTGGTTGGAATGTCTCCAGCAGCAAGGACGTGGTGATCGATCACTGCAAGATCATCCGCAAGCCGGGGACCGATCGCATGATGTCCACCAATGCTGATGGCCTGCATTCCAAGTGGTGTGCCAACGGCCCGGTGCTCAGTAACTCAGAGTTCACAGGCATGGGCGATGACAGCGTCAACATCGGCGGTTCCTACACGCCCGTCATCCAGCAGCCTGATGATTACACCATGATCGTCCAGGCACATGCCACGGTGAACCACAAGATCGGCGAATACTACATTGTCGACCGCACCACCATGGGCCATGTCCGGCTGGGCAACATCACCAACATCCAGGGCGTAAAAGTCGAAGGCTTTTCTCGTCCTTGTCTGCAACTGACTTTTGACCAGAAGCTGCCCAAACTCATCACCTATCTCTCGGTGAAGGATTCGGAAAAAAGGCCACAGTACCGATGCTCACGGTTGATCAACTATGACTATGTCGGTCGTGGGGGCAAGGTCATTAACTGTCACTTCCATGATCACCGTCTGCGTGCGATTCTCATGCGCTGTCCCGATGGTGTCATCAAAGGTAACCGGATTGAGAATCTGGCAGGTCCGGGCATTGTGGTTGCCAACGACAGCGGTTTTTTGCAGGAAGGTCCGTCCGGCGATAACACCATTGTGGAGGACAACACCTTCATCAACATTGAACGCTCCAACATCATGCTCTACTCCGGTGCCGGTGATCAGTCGGGCAAGGCAACGCAGGGCGTGATCAACGTTACCATCCGCAACAACCGTTTTGATCACTACGGCGGTCCGAACATTTACGGTCGTGGTGAAGTGGGTAATGTCTTTAGCATCAAGAATGCAGACAACGTGCTCATCGAAAACAACACCATCGGCAAAATCTCTTCCAAGGAGTTTGCCAACGACCCGGTGATTCTCAGTAACAACGGCAAGATCACCTGGAAGAACAACACCATCAACAACCGCCCATTGGATCTTTCCAAAGACAGCAGAGAACAATAACGCACTGCCAGGTTTGAATCGGCAGACTTTTACTTTTTTGTGACCCGCATCCAACGCACTGTTCAAGCATGTTTCTGACATGTGCGTTGTCATATTGCCAATACCTTTCCGGGCATTTGATTGACGTTTGCGTACGGTTGTTGTTCTTTGTCCATATCACGAAAGAGGTCGCAATGAATTGTTTCAAAGGATTGATGAGTTGTTGGAGGATGTCGGTTTGTCTTGTGTTGGTGATGCAACTCGCATTACATGCTCAGACGGTGCTCAATGTCACCAACTATGGCGCAGTAGGCGACGGGGTGACGGATGATTTCCCCGCGTTTGTCGCTGCGATCAATGCCGCTGCTGCCATCTCGCCTGCCCCGGTGGTGTTGCAGGTTCCCGATGGTTCGTACAAACTCGCTTTGCCACAGGATGCCGACAGTTCGGCTGCGCATCTGAAAATCAGCAGTCTCTCAAACCTCACGATCGAAGCGCCCAACGAAGCGATTCTGGTTTGTGGCAGTCCGTATCATCATGGCATCTACATCAACGCGTCGGATCACATTACGCTGCGCAATCTCTCGGTGGATTACGATCCCTTGCCTCACACGCAGGGCACCGTCGTTGCCACCACGCCTGCATCGCATTACGTGGACATCACCATTGATGCAGGTTTCCCGTTGCCAACTGAGGATCACATCGACACCTTTGGCGGTGAGCACACCGGCAAGAATGTCGGCTACCTTTACGATCCCTACACCGGCAAGAAACTCAATCAGTTCATGGATCAGTATCTCAATTCACAGGTCATCGATCTGGGGAGTGGTGTCTATCGCTATGTCACAAGCAATACCGTGCTCGAGGATTTTGTTGGCAAGAAGTTCATCGTTGTCGGTCGCCGAAAAGCTGATGCTGTCAAAATCAATTCATCAAGTGATTGCCTTGCTGAGAATGTCACCATCTACAGCGCCCCGGCAACGGCGTTTAACATTTCAAGCTCCGGGCTTGTCACCGTGGATCAATGCACCATCACGCAGAAGCCCAACACCACGCGCCTGTTTTCCACCAATGCTGACGGTGTGCATTCCAAGTGGTGTACCGTGGGGCCGGTGGTGAGTCACTGCTATTTCACGGGCATGGGCGATGACTCCGTGAACATCGGCGGATCGTTCGTGCCGGTGATCAAGGTGGAGGACGCCTACACCATTTACACCGAATCGCATGGTTCGCTGTACAACGTTGCAGATGACTTTGTCTACATGGATAAGACAACGCACGAACTGATCTCACTGGGCCCGATCTCCAGCATCAACGTCACGTCGATCCCGGAGTATGCGAGCAGTGTCATGAAAATCGTCTTTACCAATCCCGTGCCGAATTTTGTGACCTGGCTCACGACCCAGAATCTCCGCTCCTGTTCTCAGATTTGTAATCTCAATGCATCAGGTCGTGGCGCACAGGTGGTGAACAATCACTTCTACAATCACCGTGCACGCGGTGTACTCATGCGGGCACCTGATGCGTTGATTCAGGGCAATCACTTTGATACCCTTGCTGGCCCCGCTGTGATCATCAGCAATGATTCAAGCTTTCTGAGTGAAGGTCCATCAGGCAACGGCACGCAGGTTCTCGATAATACCTTCACCAATATCGAACGCTCCAATATCTGGATTCAATCTTCAGGCGATGGTTCGGATACCACCGCAACCAAGGGTGTCACCGATCTGGTCATCGACAACAACACGTTTGATGACTACGGCGGACGCAACGCTTACGGGCGTGGCACGGTGGGTAATGTGTTTTACATCCGTAATGCACCAGACTGTCAGATCACCAACAACACCATTGGCAAGCCCGCTTTTGAACAGGAACCCATCGTGGTCTTTGAGGAAAACTTCGATGGTTATGCAGATGACGCTGCCCTACGCGCGGTTTGGCAGAATGCCGTGCCGACCACACCCAACAATGCTTCAGCGTATGTGTCCAGTTCGTTTACATCTTCACCAAGCGGTTATTCGACAACGTTAACTTCGCAGGCATCCAAGCATCGCAATGGTTTGAACTACTGTGAACTGGGAACGACCGTGACCGAAGACTTCACGCTGCGTTTTAAAATGATCCAGTCCAACTTCAGCCGCTACAACATGGTCGGCTTGCTCAATGCAGACGGCACGCAGGGCTATGCTGTGGGTTGGAGTACGGCGTCGGCGACAAGTTACAACGGCAATGGTTATGTCCAGATCAAGAAGATCGATCTGACCTCATCATGGGACAGCTTCTTTACGACTGGCACCACCATCTCAAGCAATATGGACACCGGTCATCCTGCAACGGGTTATGCCGTGACCGGGACTGACCCGGTGACCTATGACAACACGTTTGCCGGTCTTGCCCAGATCGACATGACATGGGACGCCAGTACGGGTTTGATCACCGTCTATGTCAACGGCCAGGAAAAACTCAGCGTCACCGACACCGACTTTGCCAGCTTCTCTCGCATCTATGTCCGGGGCAATGAATATAGCTTGGTCGATGACATCAAACTCACCACCATGTCCTATCCTGACATGCCGATCATTTCCAGCTTGACGGAGAATATGAACTGGAACAACAACACGCGCACCGATGGCGTCATGGTGGATATGGATGATTACACCATCGTCTCTTACAGTGCAGACCAGGACGGTGCTGCTGGTAAGTCGAGCAGCGCAACGGTGAGTGACGGCGGTTTGACCGTCGAACTCCAAGGCAACGCATGGAAACGCATCCCTCTGACATATGCGGTTACCCCCAACACCATTCTTGAATTTGAAGTGACCGCGTCGGACATCGGCGAGATCATCGGCATCGGGCTCGATGAAGATAACAATCACGGCAATGACCTTAGATGTTTCCAACTCGGTGGCACGCAGGCCTGGACCGGCATGTTCCAGGAAACCAACACCTACAGCAGCGGTGTGATGACCTGCCGGATACCGGTGGGGCAGTTCTATACCGGCACGATGAGCAACCTGTGTTTTGTGGCAGATGATGATGCCGATGGCAGTACGCAGGTCCAGTTCAAGGCCGTCATGCTATACGAGGATGAGTAAAACGCCCAGACGTTACAGACTGTACGCGTGATCAGATTGTTTGACATTTCTGTTTGCGTGATCGTTTTTTGGAGATATTCTGGAATATAACCTTGGCGGTTCCAGTTTTCCAAGCATGCTGTTACCGCTGAAATATTTTGGAGTACAAAGGAGAAACGCCATGCTCAAACTCGTTATCGCTATCGTTCTGTCCGCTGGTCTGCTCTTTGCCATGAGTGGTTGCAGCACCATCGATCAAACCGCTTACACCAATCAGGCTGATCACCAGTTCCTCAAGGACTATGCAGATAATCCGATGGAATTTTAAATAGATCACCATTTGAAACATTGCACTGACAAACGATCCGATGCGACCATCGGATCGTTTGTTATTTTTGGGGTGCTACGTGATAATTCCTGGTGTTTAAATAAGGGACTGATACATCATGCAGATCACGCAACAAACGCGCGATACGTTGCTGGCCATTGAGATGGATCATGGGGACATGCTTGCGTTGACCTTGTCTGATGGTTCAACCCATACCATTGAGATTTTAAGCAGCTGGGCTCATGTGTATTCCACGACACTCAAGCAGATCAAGGTGCCCCAGTCGCAGGCCTCAACGGTGTTGCACTGCGGGTGTCAGATGCTCATCGATGGGCATGAAGTCAAACTGATTCGCTGGGTGGGGAATCAGCGGAGTTTCTATGAACCGTGGGAACTCTTTGGCATGCGCATCTGGTTTGATGCAACCGTGCATATTTTTGATCATCTCAATGAAGCACATGGTCAATGTAAACCGCGCAAAGATGTCCGACTTGCGATTCAGGAAACAGGCAAACGCATCTGTCCTGTGTTGCTACATCCCTGGTGTCCGTTACCCAAAGAGGGTCTGAAGATCGAAGACTGTTACCAGGGCATGGACTGTTGGATGGGGCCATACTTTGGTGCTGATGCGCATGGGGGATTGGATATCAATCACCCGGCAGGTACGGTGTTGTGGACACCTTTTGCCATCGACGAACATGCGTATTACAACCAGGTTTGCAACGGTGACAATAACAATCGCTGGCAAGGGGCGCACACATGGGCAGATGGTTCACGATGGCTCATCCGTGCCTGTCACCTGATCAAACTGCTGGTGCCCGAGCATACGCCATTGGAAGCAGGGATGCCCTACGCTCTTTCAGCAGGCGTTCATGTTGGTGATTTTGAACACACGCATTTTGCCTTTGGTCTCTGTGAACCGGGGGCGTCGGATGAGGATCAGATTCTGCTTGATCCATGGATCTTGTTCTGGCAGATGTATCAGGATCGAAAAAATATGTTGGCATAAGTCGGATTGTGATGACGCTTACGCTTTGGGTTGTGTCTGAGAAGCGATCATCTGCTGCAATGCTTTGTACCCATCGAGTTGTTCTTGCGTCAGTGACGCTTTCCCCTGTGTTTGAAGCCGGTGTTCCACCGCACGTAACCAACGTCGTTTTTCCCGTGGTAGATTTACCTTGTCATTGACGACCAGACCGGTGACACGCTGCTGCTGGTGTTGGCGGAGAATATGCGTTTTCTTGTGGTTGAGTTCATAGCCGTGAAACTTGGTGATGCAACGGACTTTCTGCATGATACCTCGAACATGCTTGGGATAGTCCTTGGGAAAGCTGATAGTGATGTCATCTGCGTAACGTGTATATGTACCGTGATAGTGTTTGACAGCTTGTTCAATCTGGTAATCCATCATGTAGTTGACAAGGTTACTGAGCTTGGGACTGGTGGGGGCACCTTGTGGGAGTTGATAAGCATGTGTGCAAAGTTCCGAAAGAAGGAAAGCCGCGCGTTTGTTCCAACCGATCTCTCTGAAATAAAACTCAATGGTTGCAGCGGTGATTGATGGGAAAAAATCCTTTATATCCATTTTGATCACCACAGCCTGCTGTGTGTGCAACATGGCGTTGTGTGCGATGGAATAGCCTTCTTCAAATCCCATTGCTGCTGGATGTGTTTTGAGTTTTGATAGCAGGCCTTTGAGTATGCAGCGTTGCAGTGACTTGAGTTGTTCATTTGGGATATTAAGTTCACGTTGATCACCGGATCGCTTGGGGATTTTTCGAGTGGTGTAATCCTGGGGTGTTGCTTGGATTTGCTCGACCGTCATACCCAGGCGACGTGCCAATTCGTCAGATTTGAGACCCATGCCACAGATATGTCGAAACACGTGGCGATAGCGTTTTTTAGCCAGGCGATCCGGAAAGAAGCAGTTGATCAGCTCAATTAAGATGAAGATTGGAAATGCAAAGATTAATATGATGGCAAGCAGGCATAGAACAAGCCATGTGAAAATGTCTGCGTTTCGTTTCCGCCCGAAATTGCCCATGGTGATTCTCTGAAAAAAACCGATGTGTTTTGCACATCGGCTACCTTGCTATGTCAGTCGATTTGCGTAGCAAATGATCTGACATGCGACTTGTGTTTGAAGGTCACATATAGCGACCCGGATGACGAAACATCATCCCTGCTGTCATGCAGCACGCCAAGGTGGGTTTATTGTCGGTTGTTCATTGTTGATGTCAAGGGGGGATGCGAGTGAGTCGCGCGGTGTTGTCGTGCTAAACCGCAAGCGGGTTGAGAGGGATAAAAAGAAAACGACCTCGCCGGTGATGACGAGGTCGTTTTTGAGATCAATTGTGTTTAGGCGATTATGCCTTGGTTTCGGGGCGACCTTCTTCGGGCCAATCGGTGTGGAAGAAGTTGCCGCGTTTTTCGTCGGTGCGTTCGTAGGTGTGTGCACCGAAGTAGTCACGCTGACCTTGGAGCAGGTTGGCGGGTAGGACTGCACTGCGGTAGCCGTCGAAGTAAGCCAGCGCGCTGCCGAAGGCAGGGGCACTGACACCGAACTTGGTGCAGAGTCCGACGATCTCACGCCATTCTTCCTGGCCCTTGTGGATGGCCTTTTTGAAGTAGGGGTCGAGCATCAGGTTCTGAAGCTTCTTGTCAGCTGTGTAAGCATCGGTGATCTTCTGGAGGAAGCTTGCACGGATGATGCAACCACCACGCCAGAGCTTGGCGATCTGGCCGAAGTTCAGTTTCCAGTTGTATTCGACTTGTGCTTCAGTCATCAGTTGGAAACCCTGGGCGTAGGCACAAATCTTGGAGCAGTAAAGCGCCTGTCGGATGGCTTCGATTGTCTTGGCTTTGCCGCCGGTGAACTTCATGGCCTTGGGACCCTTGAGCAGTTTGCTTGCACTGACGCGTTCTTCCTTCAAAGCTGAAAGACAACGGGCGTACACGGCTTCGGCGATGGCGTTGGCGGGGATGCCCAGGTCCAGTGAGCTGACCGCGGTCCACTTGCCGGTACCTTTTTGACCCGCGGTGTCCAGAATCTGGTCGACCAAAAACTTCCGGGGGTTGCGGGGGTCTTTCTGCTGCAGGATGTCGGCAGTGATTTCAATGAGATAGCTTGAAAGCTCGCCCTTGTTCCATTCTTCGAAGACTTTGCCGATCTCGCCAGCCTTCATGCCCAGCAGGTTTTTCATGATGGCATAGGCTTCGCAGATCAGTTGCATGTCGATGTACTCGATACCGTTGTGGACCATCTTGACATAGTGACCTGCACCATCGGGACCGATGTAGGCGGTGCATGCTTCACCGCCCTTGATGGGCTTACCCGGTTCGGCACCACGCAGTTCAGCGCCGGTCTTCTTGTCGACTTTGGCGGAGATGGCTTTCCAGATCGGCATCAGTGATTTCCATGCGGTCTTGGAACCGCCGGGCATCAGTGAGGGGCCGAAGCGTGCACCGGTTTCACCACCAGAGACACCCGAGCCGACAAACTCGATGCCCTTGGCAGTGAGTGCTTTTTCTCGGCGAATGGTGTCGGTCCAGAGTGCGTTGCCACCGTCGATGATGATGTCACCCTTGTCGACCAGCGGGACGAGCGAGTCGATGACGGCATCGGTGCCGGCACCGGCTTTGACGAGGATGATAATCTTGCGCGGCTTGGCGATGGAGGCGACAAATTCCTTGAGGGTCTTGGTGCCCACGAGGTTGGGGAATGCCGGTTCATTGGCCTCGGCATCGGCGAGAAATTCGTCGGTCTTGGAAGTGGTGCGGTTGTAGACAGCGACCTTAAAGCCGTGGTCTGCCATGTTCAGGACAAGGTTCTGTCCCATGACAGCCAGGCCGATGAGTCCGACGTCTGCGAGATTGTCTTTGGTTTTCTTTGCCATGTGTTTGGATTCCTGGTCAGTGATATCTTTCAAATACAAGGTTGATTGAACCTTGAAAAGCAATCGTTACGGTACGAATAGGTCAATTTTGTATCATCCATCCGGTTGGGGGTCAAGCGCAGATGGTCGTTCCAAAGGATATAATCTGCGGATATGCCGCCCGAAAAGTTTGATGGACAAAGTGATGATACATGCCGATGCGATCAGGACCTCGTTGTCCCGCGTGTTAAGGATGAGCATGATCTTACCAGAAAAGGCGTGATATTGCGCCAGGTGATTTTTGCTTTACTGTTGGCGTTGGCGATCAAACCAGTGTGGTGGGCACCGGGCGGTGATGCTCCGAATTATCTTGGGATCGCACGTGCTTTGGCACAAGATGGGCAACTCACATGCTTGGGCAATGAGCATCTGTATTACCCACCAGGAGTCAGTTTCTTCTATGCACCCGCGTTCTGGACAGGGGATCGACCGTTTCTGCTTCTTTCCATCTTTCAAAGGCTGGCATCGATTCTTGTCATGCTCTGCGGTTATCGCTGGTTAAGACAGTGGCTTAATCGCGATCGATCCATCCTGATCATTGCGCTGTTTCTTTTCAACATGTCCACGTGGGGATACTACCTGCGTTTTCTCAGTGAGATGTGGTTTTGCGCGCTGCTCTTTGGCTTGGCTGTGATCTATCACATGCTTTACCAGGCGATGGATCAAAAACAACTGGGCAAGGCATGGGCATGGGCGCTTCTTTCGATTCCCATGCTGGGTTGGCTGATACTCACGCGCGTGGTCGGTGTGTTTATCGCTGGGGGATTGGGTTTGAGTTTGTTGGCTGCATGTCTGAGTTGGAAATGCCGCAAACGTTGGGCGCATGGTTTAGCCATTGCCGTGTTACTGAATGCCTTGGGGGGCGCTTTTGCCTGTGGCTGGATCAGCTACGAGAAAAGCCTGGCAGAAGCCCAACAGGAACGCACCTATACCAATCACGCATTCGAGCATCAGCAGGATCAGTCCTCCTTTCAAATTCTCACCGACAACGTACATCGTCGGATCAACACGGTGGGGCGGTTGGTCGTACCGGGTCTGTTCCGAACCTATGCCGAGGATGGTCACTGGCTCAATGCGTTGATGCTGTTGTATGTCCCATTGTCGCTGCTGGTGCTTTGGGGGTACATCAGGCTCATCCGCCATAACCGTGACGCACTGGTTTGGATGGTGCCGCTTTACGTGGGCATGTATCTGATTTGGCCATATGGTCAGGGGACGCGCTTTTTCATCCCGATCTTCCCGGTCATTCTGCTGTCTCTATACAAGGTGGTCGAGACGAAAAAGTGGTGTAATACGCTGCTGATCGTCATGCTCATCACGCACATGATCGTGACGGTGGGGCGCGTGGCAAGTGAGTATCCGAAGCAAATTCAGCGTCATCAGCGCTGGCCGGCAATTGATGCGTTGGTCGAGCACATTCACAAGATTGATCAGGTTGATCCATCGCAGCAGATCGTGACACGCGATATCGATTCGGATATCACAGGCATGATCAAGTTTGCAGCAGATCGACCTGTTGAACTGGGCCGATCATATCAACAGGTCGCAGCGCCTGATTACCTGATCATCAGTCAGAATGCGACTGTCCCGGATGGTTATTCGTTTGAGTTTGTTGTCGAAAAGCTTTTGATGGTCAAACGCAATGTCAAGCCTTGATCCGTCAGCTTGCTAAATGGATTCGCAACGCTCTTGATCACAACGCTGGCAACACGATGCACATCACATGTCCGGTGTGGTGGTTGGCAGTGATGTGGATTGGTCATCTGGCGTGATGGTTCGTCTTAACAATTCGAATTCCTGATCTGACCAGACGGTTTGGTATTGTTGCAGACCGTGATCGCTTTGTTGACGAAGGATCCATTTGGGTTTGCGATTTAAAGAATCTTCGTGTGTGCTTTTTCGGTAAATGGGAACGCTGGTGTGAATATTGATTTGTAATTCAAGGCTGTTCATTTCGTCGATGCTGAAAACCTGACCGGGATCCTGGTTGATGAATTGGGCGCACTGTTCTGCGGCGTTCCACTGTTGACGCACTTTGACCAGTTGGGGGTATTCACGGATGGTAAAACCGATGGCAACGGACGCATGAAGAACCATCAGCACCAGCATGCCATGATGCTCAGGGAGTCGGATGAGTTTGAGCATCTGCCAGACCATCAGCATCAGCACCGGCAACATCGGCGTCAGGAAGCGTCCGCCGTCCTGATACTAGGCATAGAGGATATGCAGAATCAGAAACGGGACAAACCCCAGCAGCAAAACGTCACGCTGCTTGCGGATCAATTGCCACCAACCCTTCAATAGACCGACAAACAGAGGCAGATACAGCAGCATCGTGACATGCATCCATGATCCCTGCGTGGAGTAGGCTTTGAACATGCCCGGGATCGTGAGTCGTCCCATGTCGGTCAGGCGAAGATACAGCCCATGCCAAAGGTAGGCGAATACATTGGTCTGAGCCGTGGGAGTCAAACCGCCCATATTCGTGCCATGAATCAGCCCGGTTTGCCCAACCCATGATTGCTGCAACACAAAGATCATAACCACCAGGCAGGGCAAGCCCGTCCACAGCAGCAGGCTCCAACCATGTGTCAACCAATGGCGTCCGGCGCGGCGGTTTTCCCACAGCAGATAGCCTGCACATCCTACGGCAATCATCATTCCCGCAGAACGGATCAGCGTGCAGTAACAAAACAGAAACACGCCACCGACCAGATATTTCAGCCGTAATGACTGATCGGTTTCTTCCACCCAGCGGTGGAAAAGAATGACCGACCAGACCATCGAGGCCATGAAAGGTGCCTCGGTCGTCACCACCATGCCGTACTGCCAGACACAGACATGTAACGATGCAGCGCCAGCAATCAGCACGGCTGACTTGGGGGCGAAACGACTTGCCCAGACATAAACGCCAAGCATGTAAACACAAAGCATCAAAGCCTGAAAGAAGGTCAATGCCACCAAAGGCAGATCATCAATCATGAAAAAAGGCGAGATGAGCAAGGCATAGCCCGGTGTGGTGTCCAGGCGGTGGGTCATGATGTGGACCAGACCGTCCCATGTGGCAAAGTGACGGGCCTGATACAGGTAAACCGTCGTGTCAGGCATGGGATGCCATATCCCTGCTGACAGGATCATCAACAGGAATCCGAAGATCCCAAGCCAGACATACTCCTTGTGCTTGACTCGATCCCCGGCAATGTTTTTGGACTGATGCAGTACCTGCGAGTCAGATAAATCCATGAGATAGCTTGCACTCTCAACAACTGATGTTCAACACAAGAGCATGATACATGATCCAATGGATTGTCACATCAATAAGGCATCAGAATTTGTTGGCTTGGGCCAATGGTGCTTTGCCCTCCAGAACGTTGAGCAGGTTCTGGGTCGACATCAACGCCTGACGTTCGACGGACTCAAACGTGCGGCTGCCGATGTGCGGGGTGATGATGATGTTGTCGATGTCCTGGAAGATGTGCGGGGCCTTGATCGGTTCGTGATCCAGCACGTCCGCTGCATACCCCAGAAGCTTACCGCTCTTACAGGCCTGGGCGACATCGGCTTCATTGATCAGGCCGCCACGGGCACAGTTGATGATCATCGCGTTGTCTTTCATGCGGCTGATGCGGTCAGCATTGATGTAACCACGGTTTTCATCCGTCAGGAACATATGCAGACTCAGCACGTCAGCAACATCGGCCACGGCGTCGGCAGAGTCGAGCATTTCGATGCCAAATTGGTTGGCAAATACTTTGTCAGGATAAATGTCAAAGGCCACGACATTCATGTCAAAAGCGATGGCACGCTTGGCGACTTCCTTGCCGATGCGGCCCAGGCCGATGATACCCAGCGTTTTGCCCGCCAGTTCGCTGCCGGTGATGCGCTTCCAGCTGCCGTTTTTGACATGACTGATTTCTGCGTGGAAGTGCTTGGCCAGGCTGATCATCAAACCAAAGCTATGTTCAGCCACGGTGGTGTGGTTGACGCCGGGGGTGAATAGCACGGGAACTTTCAGGTCCGTCGCTGCCTGTACATCAACGCTATCCAGGCCGATACCGTACTTGCTGATGGCTTTGAGTCGGGGCAGGGCAGCTTCGATAACCTTGCGTGTGATTGCATCATCGCCGTTAAGCAGACCGTCGACGCCACCATCTTCGGTGACCAATCGCAGCATTTCGTCTTCGGGCAGCGGGCCGCGACCGGTGATGATTTCATGGCCTGAAGCCTTAAGCAGATCGTGGTGTTTGCCGGGGGTGTCCTGGTAGGAAGTCGTGGTCAACAGGATGCGCATCGTACCGCTCCGAATTAGGGGTTAAATAAAAAAGTGGATCGAGTCTCATAGGATAGCGAGGTTTTATTCCGATGCAAGAGCCTGATGGATTTTTCACTCACAGCGCTTGCAGTGGCCACATCTGTACCGATAATGCAGGCTGAGCATTTTTGCTTTTACCTCATGACAAGAAAGGTCTGACGATGCCCAAAATCATCGCATTTGCCGGTAGCGCCCGTAAGGATTCACTGAACAAGAAACTCGCCAAAGCCGCAGCGGAAATGGCCGGACGGTTGGGGATTGAAGTCACCTTCATCGACTTGACCGATTACCCCATGCCACTCTATGACGGTGATCTCGAAGAAGCCCAGGGCTATCCCGATGCCATGCTCAAGCTTTACCCGCTGTTCAAGGAAGCTGATGGCATCATGGTCGCATGCCCGGAGTACAACAGTTCGGTTACGCCACTGCTCAAGAACACCATCGACTGGCTCAGTCGCCCGCAGGAAGGCGAACCGCGCCTCGGTGCCTTCTCCGGTAAAGTGGTCGGCATCATGGGGACCTCACCCGGCGCACTCGGTGCGATGCGCGTCCTGCGTCATGCCCGTGAGATCTTTGGCAATATCGGTTGCCTGGTCGTCCCCGAGCAGGTCGCGGTCCCCAACGGCAGTGATGTCTTTGCAGCCGATGGCAGCATCACCGACGAAGCTACCAAAATGCGACTGGAAGACATGGTCAAAGCCATGGTCAAAGCCACACGCAGCTTTGCCTGATGCTTTGAACTCGGAATCACAACATGTCGTCCGAGCCCATTGAATATCTCGAACCATGGTGGTCGACAGCCGATCAGGATGTGGTCTTTCACGAGCAGTTCCATGAGCAATTGGAACGCGAAGTCGGGCCAGGGCATGTGCTCTATCATGTTCCCGTGCGCTTGATCGCTCGACATGATGCATCGGATGATTGTCTGTTTGAGTTGCTCGATGGATCGGGGCGTATTGCCATCGTGCATCTGACATGGTCACGCACACAGGAACGTCTGCCCTGGCCGGAGACGATTATCTGTGATGACCTGCAAACATTCGTGACCGATCACATGCTCCCTGAGCATGAAGATTGGCAGGAAAGCCAAGTCGAAGAAACTGTGTTTGATGATCCCGATCCGTTTGCGGTCGATGCCGAGTCACTGCAACCCGGGAAATCAGGGCAATTGGAATATCAGTTTTGTCCCCAATGTCGTACCCGGATCCAAACATCAGATTGCCCACGCGATACCGAGTGGGGCGGTTTGCCGGTATCCATCTGCCCAAACTGTGGCCATGACACCAAACAAGTGATCACGACCCGAGGCATTGTTCTGGCAATTGGATTATTCATTGTGTTATTGGCTTTGGCGATCTGGTGGGCGAATCACTGAGCATCATCAGCAGGCTTTTCAAGTAAGTCCGGCCGACGTTCTTTGGTGCGGAGCAGTGATTGTTCGCGCCGCCATTGATCGATCTTGCCATGATTGCCTGAAAGCAGAATGTCGGGAACCTTCATCCCCATCCACTCCGGCGGACGTGTGTAATGCGGGCAGTCGAGCAAACCTTCCGCACCGGGCGAAAAACTTTCATAGTCCGCGGATGTCTCATCGCCGAGCACGCCTTTTTGCAGTCGGACGACTGAATCAATCAATGTCATCGCAGGCAGTTCTCCGCCGGAGAGCACGTAATCACCGATGCTGATCTCCATGGGAGCCAGTTCTGTGATCACGCGTTCGTCGATGCCTTCATAGTGACCTGCAATAATCAGTAGTCGGGGGTGTGACGCAAGCTCCTGAACCAAAGCCTGATCGAGTCTGCGACCCTGGGGCGTCATGTGAATGCGGGTGGCAGGGCGGCTGTCCAACGCTTCGACGGACATGACAGCGTCATAGATCGGCTGACATTGCATCACCATCCCCGGGCCGCCGCCGTAGGGAGGTTTGTCGAGTTTATTGTGTTTATCGTTGGCAAAATCACGGATGTCCGTGACGTGATAGCTGACCGGGGGCGTGGTCGGCCCATCCTCTTTGTTGGCATGCAACTCCGGGTCTGCCGCGCGCTTGAGGATGCTGGATCCCAAAACACTGGTAAACATCTCCGGAAAGAGCGTCAG
>PAIY01000241.1 GCA_002704825.1 Phycisphaeraceae bacterium | reverse complement strand
TTGCCTTGTTCTCCAAGTGGCGATCGACCTCATCTGCCCCAACCTGTTTCCTGGCAGCCTTGAACACCAAACCTGAAACGTCGCATCACGAACCGGTCGCTGCCCAACCCGAACCGGCGTAATGCCAACAAACTCCTGTTACCATTTTCTTCACAAAGGGTGTCGACTTAACGGTCGGCACCTTTTTTTGTCACCAGCCATGGGTAAAGCAGTGGGTGTGTTGGATAGAGATTGGTGATTAGGGATTTGGGATTAGGGCTGTTATTCAGGTATCGCCTTGTATTTTGTCTTTACCCTCATCCCTCATCACAAATCCCTAATCCCTATACCTGCCAAAACGTGAAAATGAATAGCTGGAAACGCTCTAATCACCAATCCCTGACACCACACACGCAACATCCCTTACAATGTCCTTGGCAAACACAACGGGGGACGGTGCATGGCACTCTGGTTATTCGAGCTCTTTTTCATCATCCTGTTCATTGCATTGGCAATCTGGATTGGCCTGCGCCCGTTTGAGCGGAACATGCGTCTCTGCTTTGAAGTCATGCTCAAATCGCTAGCCTGCTATGGCTTCTGCCTGCCTTTGGCTTTTCTCACGCAACATGCCGACGTGTCTCTGACGGTGATCATCAATGCGTGTTTACTGGTAAGCAGCATCATGTGGTTTTGCCTTGGCCTTGTCATCCGACCGGTGTGCAAACGGCATCAAGTTCAACGGCAACGATATGGTGTCGTTGGTAATGTCGTGTTGATCGCGCTACTGCTGATGCTCAGCGTAACTGCGTTGGATATCCTTGCCATGGCCATCCCGCGCAGTGTGCTCCTGACATCAACCACGCAAAGCTACATCCTCAAACCGTTAGCAAAAACGCATGAGGACAAGGCCAGCGAACAACAGCAACGCGAACTGCAGCAGGTGATCGACCAGCAAAGCCAACTCTTTTCGCGCATCACCCAGCAGGCACAACAATCCCGCCAATGGTTCTACCAGGTCACCGGCATTGACCAGATCGTCAAACAAGTCGGCGCCCTGCAGGAAATTCTGTCATTGAGTCATGCCCAACGCGCTCAGATCATCAACCAATCCCACGAACTCACCGAACTGACGCATCATCCATTGATCCTGCAAATCGTCAATGATGAAGCGCTCGTCAAGTTGATCACCCAAGCCGGTGAAGGTCACATGCCGGCCGTTTGGCAACTCAAAAAACATCCTGCGATCACCGACCTGCTCAATGACAAGCAATTGCATGATCAAATGCTCAAGCTCGATTTACACCGCATTCTCAAGGCGCATCGCGAAAGTCAGTGGGACAGGCAAAGCCTCCTGCCAGTGATCTGGTACAGCACGGTATTGCAATCACCGGGCGAACTGCAAACCGCTTTGCAAACCCCCACCGGCTGGCAGAAATCCGGCCCGAGTTTGCGATGGGATATGACTGTGAATCATGCTGCCATCACCGCCGAGTTTCATGCCAAACCACAAACCCACATCACCGTGCGTTGCGAGACCGCGGCCAAACTCAAAGCCTATGTCGATGACCAACCGGTTTCAGTCACTGTCAAAGTCGATGACAAAACACATCAACTCACACTGATATCACAGGGCAAACCCATCTCGCTGTGTCTGCAACTTGATTGGCAAAGCAGTAACACTCAGCGAACCTGCAATATTCAGGTCTCCACCAAGTAAAAGAAAAACCCGCGTCACTTTCGCAGCGCGGGTTGGTTGGGTTGGTTGGGTTGGTTGGGTTGGATCAAGATCAATCTATCTCTTACGTCATTCCCGCGAAGGCGGGAATCCAGTGGCATTCTGTGGCCACTTGCAAGATTCACTGGACTCCCGCCTGCGCGGGAGTGACGATGATCTTTCAGAACTTGATCGCATCACCGGCCGGGGAAGCATGGCTTGGGGGCTTGATCAGGACATTGCGACAACACACTGTCCATGATCTTAAAGCCTTGCTCTGAATTGGCCATCATCCATTGTTTGCTCTTGGGCGAAGCAACGAGATGACCGTTTTCGATCACTTCATAGTTATCCATCCCACCTTCGGGACCAACAGCGGGTGTCTCAATCGCCTTCTTGGCTTCGGGTGTATAGGTCTCAAGCCAACCCACAAAACGATTGGCTTCATCGCCACAATCACCGCAGGCAAAGACAAACGCACGGACGCCTTGCATGCCACTGGGAGCGGTGATGGGCGGGAGTTGGTCGGACTTATCGATAAACAATGAGCCATCCGCGGTGTCCATGAAGAACACATCGACCGTCCTGACTTCATGCTGCGGTTCGAACATGTTGGCAGGACCTTCCGAAAGCACTTCCCAGAACCCGCGTTCGATCTGCGGATCGGTCAGCAGGATTTCCCACATGGGATTGTGATGCAGTTCCTGGAATTGCGGATTGCCATCCATCGGACTTAACACGTCATCCATGATCCTGGCGACCGGATTCCCGTCATTGAGATAGCGTTTGGCGATGGCATTGCCCAGCGACTTGATCAGGCGTCCGAACAGGCGGGTGTCCTGTGTGATGCGGATCTGACTTTCAGAGCCGACCTGACGCATGGACATGACGGCCCCACCTTCGTCATCCACGTGCTCCGCAAAGTCAGCAATCAGACCTTGAATCACCGGGTAAACCTTGGGACGCGGCATAGCCAACCCCAACGGCAAAGTGGCGTAGAGCTTGTTGTCCTCCGGGTCCATTCGCAATGACTGATAAAGCAACGGCATGTCGGGAATCTGGCCCACCTGCTGCTCAAATTTTTCCTTGCTCATCTCCGGCGCCTTGGCAAGCTTGTTCACCTGGTCAACATAACGCGTCACGTCACGGTGAATCAAATCTTCCAACTCGCCGGCAAAGGCAAGAATCTTCGGCAAATTCTGTAACGCGCGGGCATACTCAAAATAACGTGTCCCCTCGGGCAACCCGTCAATCACCTGGTCCAAAATCGGATCAAGCGAATGAGCCTGCGATTGCTTAAGCGCAGCAAGACGCTTGTGATTGGCAGCCCCGTCATGAAGCACCGTGTACGGGCCAATGTCCGTTGCAAAGAGATTCCGGCGACTAATCAGTTCATGCTCATTAAAGCCGAAAATACCAAACATCGTCTTGATGTGCGTCTGCTTGATGTACTGATCAATCTGATCACCCACGTCCTGTTTGAGCACACTGTAACTGCGGACAAACTGCGGCTTGGCTCCGCTGTAAAGTTTGGCAAACTCGGCGTTGACCATCGCCAGATCGTTGGTCTTTTCCTGAGCCTGTAATTGGAAATGCTCATCAAGCTTACCTGTGTCGAGTTTGGGCATGACCATCATGTTCGTGGCAAACGGCTGGGCCTGGACATCATTAAACGATGCCATGTATTTGGCCAACGTCGGATAGTCTGCGGGCTTATTTTCCGGCTCATAAACCAAACGCGATGACAGCGTCCAATCCGAAAGTTCCTGCACCTGTCGCGGGGTGTGCTGCTTGTTGTAAATCTCAAGACAGGTATCAAAGATTTTGGTTGGCACTTGATTGATCACCAACTGCTGGCGGGTGTTGTTGATCCACTTGAGTAACCACTGTGATTTGGTTGCCTGTTGTTGCTTGCCGGAGACTGAAATCTGAGACCAGGGCAAATCCAACTGTTTGATCGCTTCTTTGACTTCGCCCAGATTGATCGCAGCAACGCGGTTCTGACTGGCCATCGCAGCCGAATCCACATCAAGCATGATTGTCTGATGCGTCGGTGACAGGTTCAGGCCAACCATCACACCGCGTGAGTTTTGCATGCCCACGGTGAATTCTTCTACAACGGTATCGAAGCTGCCCATGGCAACGGACTTGCCAAAAAGCATGACCGTGCTGATGTCGTTGATCCCCAGACGCCAGCGTAATTCGTTATTGATTTGTGTCCGCTGCTGAGGCGTCAGATCACCCAATGCACGCCCCATGAGCATGTTCAAACCTGCATCAAGTTGCGGGCGCAATCGCGGGAGCATGGCCAGCATCGGCATCAACGGTTGCGGGTTAATCACCAGTGACACATCACAGTCATCACCGAGCTTGGTCATCTGCGCTTTGATGTATTGATCAGACTGTGGCTGCGGAGCAAGGGCACGCAGAAGCAAGGCAGCATCATTGGCAAGCAGCACGCCGTCTTTGAGACTCACAACAAAGACACGCGGGGGTAAATCGTTGTTACCCACTTCGACCATGCAAATCTCATGGCCCTGTTCCTTGAATCGTGAAACGTGCTTGGGACGAAGCATCTGGGTGATCAAGCCCGAAACCGCCAAATGATTTTTGGCTGGCAGAAACAGGGCAAGCTTCGGTTCGCCCGGCGCCGGATACAAGGCCAATGCAGCTTTACCTGAGAAGTCCAAACCCAACATCTGTTCCAACACCTCAGGCGTCAACGGCATCCCCAGTGTCTGAAGCCCCAGAAGACTGAGCATCGGTGTCGGCGAATCGAGCAGCGGCTTGATCTCATCCGGCAACAATGCGTCAGGCAAAGCGGACATCGCCAAACCATCAAGGTCTTTGAGCAAGGTCCCCAGACTGTTGATCTGAACATAGGCCACCGCGTCAGATGACAGGCGGTCCACCGGCTGGCCCATCTGGACTTCACCTGCAGAGAGCATCAACTGCGGACCTCGCTCTTGCGCCCAACTTGCGGAGCCCAGTAACACAACCAATGCGAGACTCAAAAAACGGTATACAGGTTTCATATGCGAACCCCCCAGAAAAAGAAATGAAAACAGAACACAAATGTGTCTTGATGAAAGACAGTTTAAACCAAAATCCCGTGAATTGGAAACTGGTTTGCTTCAAAAATGGATGAAGTTGCCAACAATGATTCAAGGCAGATTTTTGCCATAGGCTGCGGTGTAGATTTCGTACCAATCGACGCGCGACAATTCGATGTCATCGGCCTTGGCCATCGCGGTGATGCGATCAGGCGTACGTGATCCGACGATCGGGAGAATGCCCGAAGGATGGCGCAGTAACCATGCCATGGTCATCGTCGCCATGTCCGCGTCGTATTTTTTGCCGATCTTCACGAGTGTGTCCTGCACCTGATCGCGCACGGAATCCGGCTCATCACAGACCGAGCGTTTGGCCAGGCGACCACCTGCTAGCGGGGACCATGCTGTCGGTGTGATGTTGCGGCGTTTGAGATGATCGAGCGTGCCGTCTTCCCAGGGACCTTTCCATGGCGCAACGCGCAGCGGATGTAGTTCCAATTGGTTGCACACCAGCGAATCACCCACGGCTTGGCGGATCAATTCCACACGTTGCACATTGCAGTTACTCAAACCAAAGCACTTGACCGTGCCTTCAGCTTTGAGCGTTTCAAATGCACGGGCTACTTCATCGGCTTCGACAAGGTAATCCGGGCGATGCAATAGCAGGACATCAATACTGCCACACTGCAGACGTTCAAGCGATTTCCGCGCGGAATTGACGATGTGGTCATAGCTCCAATCAAACGTCTTGGGATCGCCAAAACGAATGCCACACTTGGTGGTGATCATGATCTTCTCACGCAGCCCAGGGTTATCCGCGAGGTATCCGCCGAAGATGGTTTCGCAAAGCGTATGGGCATAAATGTCCGCGTGATCAAAGTGCGTGTAGCCTGCTTCGACAGCAGCACCGAGCGCAGCGTAGGCCAGTTTCTTCTGCTGATCGTCGTAGTCCTCGACATTCCACGAGCCGGCAATGCGCATGCAGCCGTAGATCAGACGCGAACTTTGCGGACCGTTATTCCCCAATGTGACCGTTTTCATGTGGACCTCATTTTCTGTTGTCAATCGTTGAGACTGTCATGATAGCAAAGCTGACGCTCATCAGAGTCACTTGTGTGAATGTTGATAACTTTCGTTGCCTAGAGCCTGTCGCTGAACCTGTTAAGATCGAGACACCTCATGCTGTCCATTACACAAGGAGATAAACATGCAGCGAAAAATGTTTCCCGTCCTCATGACCACACTCATCATGGCCATCGGCACAACCGTCATTGCAGGCGATATGCCCAGTCACGAACAGGTGACCACCGCCCTCAAATCCATCGTCAAGGAAAAGAACGGCGGGTTTGGATTGAATATGTGGGCCACCATCGTCGACCGTGATGGCATCGTCCAACTCGTCACCTTCTCCGGTGAACACCGCGGTGATCAGTGGCCCGGCAGCCGTGTGATCTCAGCCCAGAAAGCCAACACCGCCAACGCATTCAGCCTGCCCGGCCTCGCCCTGTCCACCGCCCAACTTTTCAGTGCGACCCAACCCGGCGGCAGTCTCTACGGCCTGCAACACAGTAATCCCGTGGACACCTCCGTTGCCTACGGCGGTAACCCGCAAAACGTCGGCAAAACCAGTGACCCGATGGTCGGCAAGATCATCGGCGGCGTCAACGTCTTCGGTGGTGGCCTGCCCTTGTACAACAAGTCCGGCAAACTCATCGGCGCCATCGGCGTCAGCGGTGACAGTTCCTGTGCTGACCACAACATCGCCTGGAAACTCCGCCACGCTCTGGAACTCGACTACATCCCCGGCGGCGTGAGTCCGACCGGTGATGACAACATCGTCAACGACATCCAAGACGGCAAGTCTGCCAGCGGTTGGGGACACCCCGCCTGCGCCCCCGAGTCCACCGACATCGCCAGCAAACTCCCCAAGACGCATCCCGTGCGTAAGGTTGAAAAATAAGCTCGGTTGATTGAAGTGACAACAAAACAAAAATGACAAGGGCCGATCTCGAAGGAGGTCGGCCCTTTTGTTTCTTGCCTGCTTATTTCAACTCGTATGTCCGTTTGGTCCACACAACCAGATTGCCTGCTTGCTCACTTATTATTTTCATAACACGAGTTTTCAAATCTTTCATTTCAGCTTGTGTGTTATAGCTACGATCATCTACAAAATTCCATATCTTAAAATTTCTCCACTTTTCACCATCAAAAACTGAAGCCTTAAAATATCCAGAATAACCGTAGTTCGAATGTCTCCCTTTTACTGCCATACGCCCAAACATATCTAGTTTTTGATATACGGCAACATCTCCAGCACTAAATCTAACTGTCCAGCTGTCCAATTGATCGTCAACAATGTCTTCAATATCGCAATCCTCTTTTAAACGACGATCAGGATAACCTTCGAGCACATCATCATGTTTATCATATACCTCGCCTGATAGAATTAAGTCTGGGTGTTTTGGTTTAACTGCAGAAACTACGTTTTGACTGGTTTCCAATTTAAAACTTTCAATAAAAATCTTCGGATCAACACAGAAACGTTCAGAAATTGTTTTTACATGCTCAACCGTCAACGCCCTCTCGCCTTTGAGGATCTTCGATCCCATACTCGCATGAACCCCCAGTAAACGTGCAAGGTCCGATGCATTCATGTCGTTTTCTTCTAGCAAATGAGCAAGCAACGAAACACCGGTCATATCCGATGTATCAATCGCGTGATGCATTGCCTCATAAACACTCACCAACTGCACCCATGTTTCCAGATATTGTTCCTGACCTTTACTGAGCTTGTTCAGTGACATCAGTTGGTCAATCATCTGCAGGACATTTTCATGATGCACATCATCTGTGATTGCTTGTGGTGGCATCATGGCAACCAAATCTGAAAAACGGCGTGGCAGCTTGTTTTTACTGGTTTGAATCGCGGGCATGTTCAATCCTTCCATTTCTGCCGATCATATTCTTCGTGTGTCAGTACATACCGGACATTGATTAATTGATATTCATAACGAATACGAACAATTAACCGATACTTATTTCCACCAATATTAAAAACCGTCAGCGTGTCACCATGATTGGCACTCACTGCATCTGCATGAGAAAAGGTCTGCCTGACATCCTGGAGCGAATGCCAATTAGCTGAACAGGCCAGTTTGTACCATTGTCGCAACGGCAATTGAGCATCAGGATGCTTTTCCCAAAACGCTCGCAACAGCTTCAGGCTGATAACTCGCAAACCGTCTTCCTTTTTTTGCAGCAAAACACCTATTAGACATTTTGTCTAACCATCGTCTGTTTGTCAAGCCTTATTTAGACAAAATGTCTAAACAGCAGAACGTATTATCCCCAATCCGCGGCCCCGAGTCCGCGCTTTTTGCATTCGGCGGAGAGTTGGGCGACGTGGTGGGACAGGTGACGCAGTGCGTAGGTGAGCCATTCGACGCGGGTTTGTTCGCGGCGGGCGGAGGCTGCTTTTTCGGTGAGTAGGCCGACGTCGCCATTGCTGGTGAGATAATCCACGGTGGCTTTCTCAATGGTGTCGATCCAGTCCAACGTCTGCTTTTGATCGGGGAGTTGGTCGATGGGTACGATCCAGTATTGCACATCATGCAAAGGCATGAGGTATTGGTCATTGCCCGGCGAAATGTAAAAGTCCGCACAGAGCAAGGTATGCAGAGCGATGCGCGCGGGAACTTCGGTCCACGTGGGTTCACCCTTGCCCCACTGCTCATCGTCAAGTCGGTTGATGGCATCACGGAACATGCGGAAGGCTTCGGTGTGTTCGCGGATCAAGGCGCGCGTTAAGGGTTGCTGCGAAAGGTCGGACATGTGATTGGTCCCCCAAAGTTGGATATGAGAGCTGACAGCCTTGTGCGCGGGAAGTCACGGCCTTGGGGGTATTATCACGCATGCGTCGGATTTGTAAATGAGAATTCAGACATCAATGAGGTTTCGTAAAATTTGGCTCGTTCCAAAACTGCTTTGCAGTTCCAGCGACACGCAGTGTCGCAGCTATTCAATCAGAAAGACATTAACTCACGCAAGGCCGCCAAGTCGCAAAGATCTTTAAGTGTTGATGAAGCACTTGATCTAAAAGTTTCATCAGCACTTTTCGGTGCTCTGCGCCTTTGCGTCTTGAGCGAAGCGAGCGTGAGACAATGTCTTGGCACGCAAATAGACTCACTGCGATTTACTTTCATTCATCGCTTTGAGTTGTTGATTAACCCAGCGTTCAAGGATGGGATAACCGCCTGCGGTCATGAGATGGCCGTAGCCCTGCAGTTCGTACATGGTGCTATTGGGATGACCGACGACTTGCATCATCTTGTTCATCAGCAGATTCTCCTCGGTCCTGCCGGGGAACTCCATATCGCGGTCACCGGTGATCAACAGAAAAGGTGAAGCGTCTTTGCGGATATGCCACAAGGGTGCATACTCGTCGAGTACCGGGTGATTGCCGGTAAAGCCACGTTCCTTGCGAACACGAAAATGCGTGGTCATCTGACCACTGAACGGCACGATGCCTGCAAGCTGGTTGGCATCAATCTCATGTTTAGCTAACCACTTCTTATCCAACCCGACCATGGCTGCGAGATAACCACCCGCAGAGTGACCGCTGACAAAAATCCTGTTCGGATCACCGCCAAGTTCAGCGATGTGTTTGAAGGTCCACGCAACGGCGGACGCGGCATCTTCCAGACAATTATCATAGGTGCCCTTGGGAATCAAACGGTAACTCACCGCAACGGTGGCAAACTTGTGCTTGGGATTGACCTTGGGCATGTGACGCTTACCGCCCGTCAAACCCCCGCCATGAAACCAGACGATGGTGGCAAAGCCCCTGGTATCCGTAGGGTAAATCACATCCAGGCGATTTTGCGATTGCTGAGATTCACTGGCTTTATCCAGTGGCATGTCCAGATAGAAAATGTCGGACTTCTTTGTAAAGCCGTCTGCCTGTTGAGCCTGTGCTGTCTGTGTGAAGAAGCTGGCCAAGAGGATGAACAAGACTGTGAATAACCATGCGTTCTGGCGTAAGGTGGACATGCGTTTATACCTTCCAATGGGATTATGAACATGCTGATCATAACAGCGTCTAGAGCGTTCCCAATTCATCTGCAGCGTTTTGTCTTGCTGCATGGCTCCTTGCCTGTGTCGATTTGCATCGGCGATGTAAAGCTTAGATCGCACAGTCTGTAAACAGCAAGTTGGATGGGGAAGAAAAGTTTGAATTCTTGATCCATATAAACAAACACGCGACGGTTACCCAGCAATGAACCGTCGCGTGTCTTTGTGATTTATTTGAACTTGATGCTTCAAGGCATCAGCGACACGCAGTGTCGCAGCTATTGTTGTGTGTGAGCATTTAGGAACACAAGGCAAGCAATGTTGTGTTACAGTCCCAGTGCTTTTGCCATGGTTGAGCCGAGGTCTGCGGGGCTTTCTGCGACGTGGACACCTGCTGCTTTGAGGGCAGCGATCTTGGAGTCCGCGCCACCTTCACCGCCGGAGATGATCGCGCCAGCGTGTCCCATGCGTCGGCCCGGAGGTGCGGTGCGACCTGCGATAAAGCCAGCGACAGGTTTGTCGATGAGCATGTTGATGTAGTCGGCTGCGGCTTCTTCGTCGGTACCACCGATTTCACCGATCATGATAATGCCGTCGGTTTCGGGGTCTTTGTTGAAGAGGTCCAGGCAGTCAATGAAACCCATGCCACGGACGGGGTCACCGCCGATGCCGACGCAGGTGGTCTGGCCGATGCCACGTTCGGAGCATTGCCAGACGGCTTCGTAGGTGAGGGTACCCGATCGTGAGATAATGCCGACCTTCTTGCCGGTTGGGGCTTTGGAAGCAGGCATGTGGATATAGCCGGGCATGATGCCGATTTTACAACCGGGGTCATCGGTGCCTTCGACGCCGGGTGTGATGACGCCGGGGCAGTTGGGGCCGATGAGTTTGACATCACGGAACTTGTCGGTGGAAAGCACGCGACGGACTTTGGTCATGTCCATGACGGGGACGCCTTCGGTGATGCAGACGATCACACGGATGCCTGCGTCGGCGGCTTCAAGCACGGCGTCGGCGGCAAACGGCGGTGGGACGAAAATCATGCTGGCGTCGGCACCGGTGGATTCGACCGCTTCGCTGACCGTATTGAAGATCGGTAAGCCGTTGGCGTCTTTCTGGCCACCTTTGCCGGGAGTCACCCCCCCGACCATCTTGGTCCCGTAATCGAGACAGCCTTTGGTATGGAACGCACCTGCCGAGCCGGTAATGCCCTGGCAGATCACTTTGGTGTCGGAGTTGATCAGTATGCTCATGGTGTTGGTAGGATAGCAAGCGTTTGAGGGATATTCAAAACTGAACACGCATTACAAACAAGACTATAAAATCCGATTTTAACAACACATGCAAAAAATGAAAGAGAACATGCAACAACCCGGCCAACGGATCATCGTCGTGGGGACCTCAGGCAGTGGCAAAACCCACGTCGCCAAGGCGATCGCTGCGAAGTTGGGGATCAAATACATCTGCAATGATTCACTGATCTGGCGGGCGAATTGGGAGTTAGTCCCCAAGTCCGAACGCCGCCCCGCGTTTGCTGAGGCGACGGATTGTGACGCATGGGTGATTGATGGGAATGTCACGACCACCACCTCGCCGGAGAACGCCCTGCTGCTTGAACGGGCGGATACGATTGTGTGGCTGGACCTGCCGCGATGGCGCGTGTTAAGCCAACTCATCCCGCGCACCCTCAAGCGCGTCATCACCGGCGAAGAACTCTGGCATGGGAACCGTGAAACCTTCCGAGCCAGCTTCCTGAGCAAGGAGTCGATTATTCTCTGGGCGATCCAGACCTATCCCAAATACAAAGCCAAGTACGCGGAGATTTTCGCCGACGAGCAGTGGGCACATCTGAGGCGCATTCGATTGACAGGTAAAAGGCAAGTGCAAAAGTGGCTTGTTGGTTTGGACGCCAATGGTCCCGGGGACTAAAGTCCCGCGGGCTTTATTTCAAGGTTCGAGCTTGTAAAGCGCTGACATGTTGCATGCCATTTCATAAGATGGTGCCACCTCATCAACCTTTTGGAACACTGACATGTCCAACACCCCGCCCACGTCGCCGACGCATACTGCGCCGTTGTCTGAACCCGTGCAGACCATCACGCCTGCGCAGCCTGATTCGACGTCAGCAACATCAGAGCCGCTCACCTACACCTATCGCCAGAGCATTCTCACCAAGCCGTGGACGTTCACACTCACGAATGATGCGATGTCGTTTCAGGAGGAAGGCCGCCCCGCGGTGTTGGTTGCCTATTCACAGATCAAGCAGGTCAAACCCAAGTTTGATCCGACACGCGTGCAACGGAATCGGCATGTGTTTGATGTGCATCTGAACAATGGGCGAACGTACAAAATCGCATCCATGACCTACAAAGGCATCAACGACTTTGAAGATCAGGCAGAGCAATACACCCTGTTTATCAAGGCATTTCACGAGCGTTTAGCCAACGCGAACACCACAGTGACCTACAGGAAAGGCATCTCCGGCCTGGGGTATGTTGCCAGTGTTGGTATGTTGGTGTTTTTGTTTTTGCTCCTGATCGTTGCCATCGGCTTTATGGTCACCGGCACATTCAACATGATCATCCTGGCCAAATTCGTGTTACTGCTTTTCTTCATCCCCACGCTGATTCGCTATCTCAAGAAAAACAAGCCCAGCACATACGATCCGCACAACCTGCCACAGGACATGCTCCCGATGGTTGACAACTTCAAGTGGGGTGATTGAACCGCGCAGCATTGGAATCGACGTCATTTCAAATCATAAGCACCGGATGTGAATCCGGTGCAGGCTGTGTGTGTGTATGTTGTTTGTTGTTTGATTGATAATAAATGAAGGCGATCAACACTGCAGGCAATGTCGTTCTGAGTATCAATCTTCACTTTCCGTCACACCCGCGCAGGCGGGTGTCCAGTGGAATTTGCAAGTGCGCACAGCATGCCACTGGATTCGGGCCTGTGCGGGAATGACGAAATCAGTGATCATTGGAAATATTCTTAAACCGTGCGTTTAGTCTTCGCAATCGCAGTGACCGTCGCAGCAGCCTTGCTCGCCGTAGGTCGCGGTGATGACGGAGCGGATACCGCCACGGCCTTTCCAGTTGGTGACGATTTCCATGTACTTGGGGTCCATCACTTCAGCCAGATCATCACAGATTTTGTTGGTAACGGCTTCGTAGAAAATACCCTCATTGCGGAAGCTCTGGAAATAGAGTTTGAGGCTCTTGAGTTCGACGCACAGGTTCTTGGGGATGAAACGGACGGTGACCG
>PAIY01000240.1 GCA_002704825.1 Phycisphaeraceae bacterium | reverse complement strand
TTAGAGCGATGCAAAGAATTAATCTCCACCCTCCGTCACTCCCGCGCAGGGACATGATGCATGTCATTTCAAAGTTGAGCACCGGGTGTCAACCCGGTGCCCGTTGTGTATACGTTAATCCTGGGGGGCACCGGGTTAACACCCGGTGCTCATGTCGAGAGTTGTGTCGAGTAAGTTCGACCCTTCAATCATCAATCATCACGTACCATGCAAACACTTTAAAAACAACGTGCATCATGTCCCTGCGCGGGCGTGACCGAGTAGGAGGATTCAATATCAACTGCTTGAGTGAATCACTCGGGCAACACCAGCACGCGCAGGCGTTTGATGCTGTAATTTTTGCCAGCATTGGTGAACGTCCAGTCTTTATGTTTCCCGTCACTGTTGCCGATGCCGAGGTCCGCATTGTTACCGTTGGACCATTTGTTTAATGCGAAGACGGTCTGTTTCTGCTTGGTGTTGTGCACCTGCATGGAGCCGTAACCATCAGCAGGTGGACGGTACTCATCACCAAAATCGTAGGCGTTATTGTCAGCGCCTGGGACTTTGGCTGCGTTGGAGGTCGCATAGTTGTGGGACCAGAATTCAATGTTGCCATCAATACCAAGACCCGTTTTCAAGCCTTCGGCATTGGAGTAGATATTCATGTTTTTGACAGGTTGCTGGAACACCGCCTTGGTGCCGAATTTGGGGATGCCGATTTTCTTTGCGTCATCGGTAAAGGCATCCATCGAGACATACACCCATTTCATGTCATCCTGTGAGGAACCGATTTCGAGGTAGTAAGCAATACGACTGAATTTGTTCTTGTAATCGTTGGCAAAGTTCACATCGTAATTCACATCTTTATTGAGCTTGGTCAAATCAATGTCATATAGCAGTTCATACTTGGTGCTCTCTTCGACATTCCTTGACAGGTTATCCCATTCAGGAATTTCGCCAGCGATGAATGTCTGGGCAGGAAGTCCTTCCTTGTTCATCAGGTTGGGAGTGGCCAGCTTGTGGAAAGCAAAGCGAACGACAACGGGATTAGGAACGCTTTCTGATGAGACTTCGATGGTGTCCTTGCCGGTGATGGTTGCGGTGGCATCGGTCCATGTTTTTTCCGCTGAGCCGATCTGAAATTCATTGAGTGCCTGGCCATCACGTGAAGCAAGACCTGAGCCGACATGATCGAAGGTGAGGACGATCTTGTCTGCCTGGGGTTGCATGGATTTGTAGACCGGCCCGTGATAGACGATGCCTGTTTTGCCATAGTCTTTGACCAATGCGAAGTTGGCCAGGCGTTTGCCGACGTCCTGCTTGTTTTTGGGATGAATGTTTTTGAGGTTACCGATGTCGGAGACGACGACCATGCCGGTATGGGGAATCTGTTTTTCGATTTCGGCCTGTGCGAGCCAGAACTTGGGCAAGCGGCTGGGGTCGGAATTGCCGTACTGGTAAGGAGCAATCTGGACATAGTAGTAGGGCAGATCTTGGATGTCCCAGACTTCACGCCAACCTGCGAGGAGGGCTTTGGTCTTGTCGACGTAGCGCATGCCTTCGCTGTGATTGGACTCACCTTGATACCAGATACTCCCCTTGATAGCGAACGGCACCAGCGGGTTCACCATGCCGTTGTATAACATCGTCGGAGACTGGTGACTGGTGTAGGGTTTGATCTGTTGTGGGAATGCCGGGGGATCGGAGATGATCTGCTTGTTGTTGACGGCTTTCTGTGACTCAGCAGCCCATGTTTGTACGGCTTTGAGATAATCATCCGCCAAAGCCTTGTACTGCGGTGTCGTCGGATCTTTGACCAACAGGTCGTTGTAGATGTCATGGGTTTGCGAGATCAGTTTAAAGCCGATACGCGGCGTCCAGGGTTCGATACGTGTACCGCCCCATGAACAGTTGAGTAGGCCAATGGGAACGTTGTCAAGCTGCTTATGCAGATGTCGGCCGAAGTAATATCCAACAGCGGTCCAGTTGGGAACGTTCTCTGGCGTACACACTGTCCATGTTGCTGACTTGAATGCGTCCTGCGGGAACATCTGCGGATTACGCTCAGGCTTGATGTGACGGATCAAGGGGTAATTGGCGTTGGCAATTTCCTCATCCGGGTTATCAGCGTTACGCACGGACCATTCCATGTTGGATTGGCCGGAACAAAGCCAGACTTCGCCGACCAGCACGTCGGAAACGATTCGTGATTGATCACCGCTTTTGACCGTGAGTTGTGCACCTTCAGCGGAGATTGTCAGTGGCGCAAACGCAGTCATCCATTTGCCGCTGCTGTCTGCTTTGGCGGTCAGTGTCTGGCCCTGAAAGGTAACGGTGACATCACTGCCAGGATCGGCCCAACCCCAGATCGGAGCCTTCGTGCCATTTTGGAGGACCATGTGATCGGAGAAGACCAATGGCAGTTTGAGTTCTGCTGCGTGCGTGAGACCTGCCATCAACATGGCAAGACAGAGGACAGCCAGTGTTTGTGTAAGACGTTTCATGTATCGAACCCTTCCCGAGAGTAGATGATCAGACTGTGAACTGGATAGATTGAGTACAAACATCCTATCCATCTGTCTGAGTATTTCCACTGTGGTTAAGGGTTCGTCACCAAGTAAAACGGCGATTTTTCAGAATGTGAAAAATCGCCGTTGGTTTGTTTTGAATGGTCACATGCAGCAATTGCAGCGTTATTGGTTTACTCGGCGTCTTTGGGTTCCTGTTTACAGAACTTGATCCAGGCGGACACGGTGACTTTTTCACCTGCCTTGATTCTCACGAACTGGGAAGCGCCTTTGTCATGCCAGACCAGGACTGCACCCTTGCCGGTGTGTGCCAGCGATTCGTCAAGAACCTGCTGACTCTTGGCAAACTGCCAACCGTCTTTTTCCTCAAAGCCGGGGTTTTTGATGGTAGCACCTTCCGCGGTGACATCATCAAAATAGGTCCAATTGCGCATCTTCTTGTCCCATTGACCACGCAATGAAATTTTCAGATCAGCGTCTTCCGTGCATGAGACGACGAGTTTGACTTCGGTCCATTTTTCATCACTGACCACCAGGTTGGAAGTCAGGTATTGCTTCCTGGCAGCTTCATCCTTAACCCAGTGGGCATAGGACATGGTGTATTTGCCACTCTCCTCAGCGTGGAATTTCAGTTCGCCATTTTTGACATACATGTCAATGCGCCCGCGACCCTGGCCAGCATAGGCGTAGGTTGAGAGCATGGTGCTTGCCAACAGACAGGCGGTGATCCATTTGAATTGCATGATAGGTGTCTCCTGTATTGGAATCAGAATTTAAAAAACCGATGACAACGACAACGCCACCGGTTTGATGATTGTGTTTGTTATCAGAGTTCTTTGATAGTGAACCTGCAGCTTTATTTGGGTTCCTTGTCTTCCTGCTTGCAGAACTTGACCCAGGCGGTGATCGTCACAGGTTGACCTGCTTTGACTTCAATCGTCTGGTAAGCAGGCTTGTCATGCCAGACCAGCACCGCACCTTTACCGGTGTGTGCCAGGGATTCATCAAGAACCTGTTGGCCTTTGGGGAAGCGCCATCCGCCGGTTTCTTCGAAGCTGCTGTTGACGACTTGCTTGGCTGCGCCTTCGACGGTGACATCATCATAGTAAACCCAGTTTTTCAGTGTCTTGCTGTAACGACCTTTGATTGACATGGTCAACGGTCCGTCTTCAGTGGGAGTCACGGTGTAGGAAAATTGAACCCATTCACCATCGGTGATTTTTTTCTCAGCACAGACACGTTTGACTTTCTGATCCTCGTCTTTGACCCAGTGTGCATAGTAAACGCGGACAGCTTTGTCCTCAGGATTTTTGAACTCGACTTTGCCGTTCTTGACTGAGATGTCAATACGGGCAGCACTATGTTCAGCAGCCTGAACCAGGCTTGCGGACATCAACATTGCCAGAAGGGTTGTGCAAATGGTTTTGATGGACATGGTTTCTCCAATAGGTAAAAAATCGCGTGATAGGTGTCATACGTGATCAACGATTAAGTCGTTCATTTCTTCGCGGGCTTGTCTTCTGTTTTATCGAACTTGACCCATGCGGTGATGGTGACGGTTTGGCCTGCGGTGAGTTTGATGGACTGATGGACATACTTGTCATGCCAGACGTGAATGAGTCCCTTGCCGGACTGTGCCATGGATTCGTCGGTGATAAAAGCACCTTCGCTGTGCTTCCAGCCGTCGGCAGATTCAAAGTCGGGATTTTTCAGGCTTGTCCCTTCAACGACCACGTTATCAAAGTAACACCAGTTCATTTTGGTCTTGTCCCACTGACCTTTGAAATGCAATGAGCCATAGCCATCCTGTTCAGGGGTGAAGCTGATGGTGATCTGTTTCCATTGGTCGTCCGGTGCAAAGATGTCAGCAGACAGACTCTGGGACTTTTTGAGTTCTTCCTTGACCCAACCCGGATGATTGACGCGGACTTTCTTGTCGGCCGAAGCCTCGATTTTGATCTTGGTATTGGAGTACATATCAATACGAGCGCGGCCTTCGCCAGCCCATGTGGTAACCGTGGTCATGCCAATCAGTGCGAGTGCGGGCAAAATGGTTTTGAAGTTCATTTCTCTCTCCAAACAAGGGGTAAAATGTATAAACATTTAAAGTAGTACAACATGACAATCCTATCTCAAAATAAAAACATGTCCAGTCGGTTGAGCAGACTGGACATGTTTACATTTGATTGATTGGGGTGCGTCATTAATCCAGGCTATCTGAGTCATCCCCGTTGCTATCCGCAGATTGGATGTTGGGAATGTACTCTTCGCCGATGACTTGTCCCTGTGTGTTTTTGAGTTGCGGGACGGGATTCTCTGCAACATGTTTTTCCCATGCTGCTTCGAGTTCCTTTTGTTTGTCCTCTTCGATGGTGGTCCAACCCGAGCGTCCGCGACACTTGGGGAACTTGGAACAACTCAGCCAGAAGCCGCGTTTGGAGTCACGCATGTTCAAAGGTGCTTCGCACTTGGGGCAGGGCAAGTCCGTCAGTAACGGCGGAACCTTCGGCAGTTTCACAAACCCCTTCCTGGGATCCAGATTCACAATGCCTTTACAGGTCGGGTAGTCCACGCAACCCAGGAACGGGCCGAAGCGACCGGTGCGTTTGGTCATGCCTTTGCCACACTCAGGGCAAACGATGTCCGACATCTCCGGCTGCATGGGATTGCCTTCGCGGTCAATCGGTGCAGCGAATTTGCAGTCGGGATAATTGGCACAGGAAAGGAAGCGACCATTCTTGCCAAAGCGGTACATCGTGCCACCACCACACTCCGGACATTTGTGCGGTGCCGGTTCGGTTTCGGCTTTGGCATGCGTCATCACTTCATGCGCTTTTTCGAGATTGGTCTTGAACCGGGCATAGAACTGCTCAAGCATCGTGATCCAGTCGTGATGCTCGTCTTCGATCTTGTCCAGTTCACTTTCCATCTCACGGGTGTATGCCACATCCATGATGCGCGGGAAGCCCTGGATGAGTTTGTCGGTGACCACCATGCCCAGGTCAGTTGCCATAAGTCGACGGTCACGCGGGGCGACCTGCTCGACATACTTGCGATCCTGAATGGTCTGGATGATCGCTGCATATGTTGACGGGCGACCGATACCTTCTTCTTCGAGTTTCTTCTGCAACGAGGCTTCGGTGTATCGCGGTGGTGGTGAGGTGAAATGCTGCGTCGGTTGAATCTCAACCGGACCCACCGGCTGATTCTCATTCAGTGGGGGCAGGATCGCATCTTCACCGCTGTTGGGGACACCGGTTGCCTTGTAGAAACCGTCAAATACCAGCGTGCGACCGGTGGCACGGAAATTGGCGGTCGAACCTTGCGCTTCTGCATTGATCGTCACCGTCGTCTGATCCCATTGGGCAGGCGTACACTGACAGGCCATGAAGCGTTCCCAGATGAGCTTGTACAGCTTGAACTGCTCATCGGTAAGTTCATTGCGGACACGCTTGGGGGTGATGTTCACATCGGTGGGGCGGATGGCTTCGTGAGCTTCCTGTGCCGACTTGTTGGACGATGTGAAGAAGTTGGGTTTCTCCGGCAGGTAGTCTTTGCCCCATTCGGTATCAATATAGTTGCGTGCCATGTTCAGGGCTTCGCCTGAGATGTGCGTCGAGTCGGTACGCATGTAGGTGATCAGACCGGTCTGGCCTTCACGACCGTGAATGTCGATACCTTCATACAACTGCTGAGCAATACGCATGGTCCGCTGCAACGGGAATCCGAGTCGGTTGGCTGCAGCCTGCTGAAGCGTACTGGTGATAAACGGAGCGGGTGGGCGACGCTGCGTCCGCTTGGTGGTGATGCTGCTGATGCGGTAATCAGGTGCACCGTCGACATGGCCGACATAAACCACGGTGTTCTGCGCGGGGCCCTTAGCCTTGGGATTGTTTTCTTCCTGCGTGTCATCAATGACAAAACCAAGCTTGGTCGCTGCAGCGATGGCGGCATCACGATTGTCCGGCTTGAAGCTTTCGCCATTAAAGTCCACAAGTTCAGCGATCATGCACTGGCTGTCAGATGCCCATGCGACGCGTTCTTTTTGTGTGCGACTCTTACCTTCTTCGGCTTGGGACAACCATGTTTTCCATTGGTCAGCCAATGTGTCAGCCTGGGCTGGGTCAACGGAGAAGATGCCGCCGATCCGCCAGTATTCATCGGGGATAAAGGCATCGATTTCACGTTCGCGTTCGACCACCACACGCACCGCCACGGACTGCACACGGCCTGCACTGAGTCCGCCAGCAACCTTTTTCCAAAGCAGTGGCGAGACCTGGTAACCGACAATGCGGTCGAGAATGCGGCGGGCCTGCTGGGCGTTGACGCGGTTCTCATCAATGTTACGCGGCTTGGAAAATGCGTTGGCAATTTCCGATTTGGTAATGGCGTTGAACACCACACGTTTGGCTTCAGAGGAGGGGACGCCCAGAGATTGGGCCAGATGCCACGCAATGGCTTCCCCCTCGCGGTCGAGGTCGGTCGCGAACCAGACGTCAGCGGCATTCTTGGCGGCCTTCTTCAGATCACTGACCGTCTTCTTTTTCGTCGGCAGGATCTCATACGTCGGCTCAAAGCGGTTCTCCAGGTCGACACCGGGAACCGGCTGCTTGACCCCCTTGGGAGCACGCGATGGCAAATCACGAACGTGCCCCACACTGGCCATAACCACATATTCAGGGCCAAGATATTTGTTGATGGTCTTGGCCTTGGTCGGACTTTCCACGATCACCAGATGCTTGCCATCGGTTTTAACAGCCTTGGTGGTGGACTTCTTTTTAGTTGTGGTCTTTTTCTTCGCCATAAGCTCGCTTAATCGTCAAAATCACAGTCTGGAGTCGTTGTCTATATCGACACGAAAACGGGCGATAACTTGAACAGGGATTGGTAAATTTGTCAAGTGCAACTTACAAATCAACGAAAAATCAGGGGTTAGATCAATCTGTTTTTCCGTCCCAGTCATCCCGTTAGCCTGATCCTACACGCCGATCCTTTAAATGGATGCAACGATCCCCATCGCTTCATCCGTCAGGCGAACGGCATCTCCGTGATCCGCCTGTAACCAATGCACACCCATGAACCGTTTTAACCACGTCCGCTGCTGCTTGGCAAATCGACGGGTGAGAATCTTGGTCTTCTCCTGGGCGTCCGCCAGGCTGTACTTGCCTGCCAAGTGTTCGAGTACCTGCTTGTAGCCTAATGCTTCGCGTGCCTGATCACCGAGTAAGCCAGCGTCCTCCAGGCGTTTGGTTTCTTCGGGTAAGGACTCGGGCCAAGGCCATACCGTCTGATCCTCAGGCGGATTGAACATGTATTTGACGCGCTTGTTGATCCGTTTATTGATGTTGGGGACATCCCATTGCAGACCGATGAGAATGGGATTAAACCGGTAGGTCGTCTGCCCGGTGGTGGCTGCGTCGGACCATTGCTGTTGCATTTGCGTGATGGTTTTGCCGGTGGTGTGAAAGACTTCCAACGCGCGGATCAGGCGTTTTTGATCGTTGACATGAATGCGTTGCGCCGCCTCGGGATCAACTTGTTGTAACTGTTCGTGAAGCTGTGCATTGGGGGTTTGGGACAGTGTTTCACGCAGTTGCGGGTCGGATGATGGGCCATCAAACAACCCTTCGAGTAACGCTTTGAGATAGAGATTGGTTCCGCCGACGATGATGGGGCGGATATTTTGTAACAACAATTGCTCAATCAAGGGGTTGGCTAAATTCAACCAATCATTGACGGAGAAGCTGTCAGTGGGTTCAATAATGTTAATCAGATGATGTTTGGCACGTTCGGTTAAGGCCGGTTCGGGTTTGGCAGTCCCCGCATCCATGTGTCGGTAAACCTGCATGGAGTCGGCACCGAGGATTTCGCCACCGAGTTGTTCAGCCAGTCGGACAGCAAGTTCACTCTTGCCCCCAGCCGTTGGGCCGAGGATGACAATGGGGCGTAAGGTATCGGGCGTTAGGCTTTGCATGGCCGGGATTGTAGCCGATCATCGGTGATCTGCTAAACGGGCCTTGGTTTGGCAACAAGCCTGGCCAGTTCGCAATCAGTCGAGCAATCGACAGGGAAGATCAGAGAAACCGGGACGGGGGAGAAAGAGTCGCGCGTTTGTCTAATACCGCCATTGAAACGATGTTTGGCTTCTACAGCCGGATCGCGTGTTCTGAACGTGGGGGGTATCGGCTTGCCCGAATGATACGCAAGTTCCGAAACCCGCAACGTTGGCAGGATCACTTCACCACGCCACACGGTTTTGAGATGGATCTGAATCTTGGCGTTTACCCTGACATCTGCATGGCCTATGGTCTTTACGAGTTGTCGACGGTTCGATTGATTCGACATTTACTCAAACCCGGCGATCACTTCGTCGATGCGGGGGCCAACATCGGTTATCTCACCCTGCATGCCGCCCAGGTCGTTGGCACCAATGGACGTGTTGATGCCATTGAACCGGAGCCGGGGAATTTTGAGCGACTCAAAAATCATCTTGCCCAAAACGGCTTGGAACAACAGGTCAACCTGCATGCCTGTGCACTGTCAGATCACCAGGGCAAGGTCAGTTTATACCATTGGCCGGAAAACGACCCGGAGCATAATCACGGTTGCTCATCGCTTTACACGGATCACTCCGAGTCCGCCCAGTGCGTTCACGTCGAATGTCAGACCTTGGATGCGATACTCGATGGCAAGATTCCCCGACTGATCAAAATGGATGTCGAAGGTGCTGAGCCCATGTTGGTCGAAGGGATGTTCCAAACCTTGCTTGCACCCAACCCGCCGATCATCATCGGTGAGTTCAACCCCACCCAGGCACGCATCGCAGGCTTTGCCCCACACGAATGGATCGCACGCATTCGTGACATTCAACCTACATACAAAGTCTATACCATTGGCAGTCGACTTCGTCGACGCAAACCTGATACATTGGGTGGACTAAAACAGATGAACCTGTTGCTGAAGGTGTGAAACCTCCAACTTTTAAGGCATGACATGCAAAAACTCATCCGGTTTTTCATGACAGTGATATTGATTGCTGTCATCGGTGCCATGCTGTTTGTCGCATCGATCTCATCACGGGCCAATCAGGTTCAGGATGTGATTCAGATTGATCTGGGTGATATCACCTTCGAATCTCCGCCGGGTTGGACATACGGCGTCAGTTCTCAGGAGCACAAGGAAATGGTCGGCCGAGTCAGTATTCTTCCAAGTGATCAAAAAGGTTTTATTTATCACGACCAGTTGATGGTTTCAAAACTCCAACAACCACCCGAAATCAAACCGGATTGGGAAATCAAAACGGCCGACCATTGGCGGTATGTGGATGTCTTACATCCCAGCGAAAAACAATCACGTGATAATCCAAGTATTTTCATCCGTTTTATCAATCATGGTGACCTTTGGTATGCCGTTACCTATGTCGCATCATTGACTCAAGCGCCAATGGATAAAACCATCCCACGTTATGGCATCCATCCTGATGTGTGGGATTCAATCAACAGCATACGTTTTGTTCAGAAAATGAAAGTACCCCAAAAGCCAGAGATCACGTTGTCTGATGAAGTCTCTCAATGATCCTGTAAGGCTCGTAATTGATCGCAATGATCCGTGGTGATGGCATCAATGCCTATCTGATTGGCATAGGCCCATTGGCGTGCATGGTTGAGTGTGTACATCCAGACTGCAATACCGTGTTGGTGAAATTGATCAATGATTTGCGGGGTGATCTGATCATTCCAATGCACTGCATGGCAATCCATCTTCAAAATGTGTGACATCATGCTCTCGGACATATCACCGCCGCCGATGGCAGCGATACGGATATCAGGTCGTTTGCTTTTGAGTTGTTGCAGAAATGGCCAATTGAAGGATTGAACGATGAATTGCTTTGTGTCCGTAAATGCATCAAGTTCTTCGAGTAGTTGTTCGACGGTGCCGGTTTTGTGTTCAAGCATCAAGGTTGGGCGACGACTGTTTGCATCCAGCTGATGAAACATGGCAATGACCTGTTTGAGGGTTGCAACAGGTGTGTTTGAATACTCGCTTGATTTCCAGCTTCCAAAGTCCAATGTTTGAAGTTCTTGAAGTGTGAATGACTCAGTGGGTTTGTCCCGCCAGCCGGGTCGTTGTTTACCGAGATAGCGATTGAGATTGGCATCGTGAATACAAACCAGATGGCCATCCACCGTGCTGCGAAAGTCCAGTTCGACATAATCAGGTTGGTGTTCAATCGCAGCTTTGAAAGAGATGAGCGTATTCTCCGGATACTGCGATGCGAGTCCACGGTGGGCCGTGATCATCGGACACTTGCCATTAAGTTGTTTGATTTTCAGTGCAGCAGCTTGATTCATGTTATCTCGATAGTTTTCAGGTAAGAGAAGAACGTCAACCGTCGTTGCAATGATCAGGTGAAGCAGGAATCCAATCACAAATACTGCAATGCTATAAGACAACGCGTAGCGTATCGGATCACGCTTACGTTTAAGATCTTTATCGTTCAAACCGAGCTTGTCATCACGAACTGACCTGACAAATTGGATATGAAACGTCAGATACAGAATAAACATGCAGACCGTGCAAAACATGCAGAAATTTTACACACAACGCAGACTGATCACACGCGGTCTTTGGGGTGATACTTGCGTTTGACTTTGAAGGCACGGTTGCCCTTGTGTTGGCCGATGTGGCCGATGTATTTGCGTTTGCCTTCGATGCAGAGTGTCAGCGGACCCGATGCCGGCTTTTCGGTGACGATCAGATCACCCGGTTGAAGGTTCATCAGGTCCGAGAGTTTGATGGTGGTCTCGGCAAGCAAAGTCGATGCGGTCAGTCGGGCGACATCCAATTGCTTGGAGAGCTGATGGCGGAGTTGTGCGTCCTGACGGTTGCGCTTGTACTGAGCCCATGTCTGGTTGCTGAGTTTTTCCATCACCGGTTCGATGACGTTGTAGGGGATACACAAACTGGCGGTGCCGGCACGGCCACCCATCTTGATTTCAAAGCCGACCACCACAACCACTTCATTGGGTGGAACAATTTGGACCAGTTGCGGGTTGGACTCAATGTCCTGATGGGACACGGAGAGCTTGGTGATCGATTCCCAGGCTTCTTCGAGTGCAATCATGCCTTTATTGGTTACTTTTTGTACCAAACGTTGTTCAATAGCAGTCAAAGGACGCTGCGGGATGAAAAGATCAGCATTAGAGCCCCCCAGAAGTCGGTCAATGATCGGATACACGATCAGTGGCGAGAGTTCCAGACAGATATTGCCATCCAACGGCTCGACGGCCAGCAAGTTGAAACAGGTCGGATTGGGCAGGCTGTGTGTGAACTCGCTGAAGGTCATCTGCTCAATGTTGGCAACCTTGACCTCCACGATCGTCCGCATGAAACCGGAGAGACCTGCACCAAATGCCCGGGCAAACCCCTCATGGAGCGTCTCCAGGGCACGCATCTGGTCTTTACTCACACGTTCGGGACGTTTGAAGTCGTACGGGCGGATCTCGGCATTGTACAGGTACCGGCCTTTTTTGACCGACGTGTACACGTACTCCGGGCCGTCACTTTCACCCGTATTGACATCACCACCGTCTACGGCGGCTAACAGGGCATCAACTTCTGATTGGTCAAGAATTTCGGCCATGTGGCAACTACCTGTCCAAACGGGTGTAAGACTTTGATACAGTTATCGGCACATCAGGCCGATTGGCTTCAAATTACGGGATTCAGTATGTTTCGACAAATCAAGATCAAGACAAAATATTTAACCACAGAGACACAGAGCCACAGAGATCGAAAAAGACAGTGGCTGGAGTTTTTTAATTCTTTTCTCAGTATCTCTGTGCCTCTGTGGTTCATTTTTTTGAGTTCTCTTGCGCCCAAAGCCATTGCCCAGAATCTCTTTGCGCAACCTCAACCCGTCAAAATCTCCGCGGTGAGTATGGCTAAGCAGACTTCGCCCGGCAGCAAATTCGTCGTTGCAGTCACCCTGGACATCCAAAAGCCCTGGCATGTCAATGGTGCTGCGGACATGATTCCCAGCGACCTGAGTTACCTGATCCCCACACAGGTGAAACTGGCGGATTCGACGGATTGGTTGACCGCAGGGCAGTTGCAGCGACCGGAAGCGCATGTCCTGCCGGTAACGTATACGGGTAGTCCGATTGACTTACCGGTGTACGAAGGCAAGTCGGTGTTCTACCTGCCGGTGAGGGTCAATGAGAATGTGGCTTCGGGGCAGTACAACGTTGACATCTCCGTGCGATATCAGACCTGTGATGACAAGAGCTGTCTGGCACCTAAAACGGAGATTATTTCCCTGCCTGTGACGGTGGGGGATTCGCAGGTTTTTGCGGATGCTCAGACCTTGGCGATCTTCAATACATTTGACACCAATCTGCTGGATAACTTCTCGGCATCCAATGCAGACTCAGCGATGGCATCAGGTGATGGCAAAGTGGTTTTTGACGCCTTTGGCCTGAGTTTCTCGCTGGATGGCAGTGGTCTGGGGGGGATGCTTGGCCTGCTGTTTGTTGCGATGATCGGTGGCGCATTGCTGAATCTGACACCCTGTGTTTTGCCGGTGATCCCGCTGAAAATCATGTTGCTACACAAGTCCGCCCAGACGCGTGGCAAGGGTTTATTGCTCGGTATCTTTATGTCACTGGGTGTGTTGGGATTCTGGCTTGCATTGGGGATTGCCATTGCTGGATTGTCCGGTTTTTCGGAGGTCAATCAGCTTTTCCAATACCCGATGTTCACGGTGGGGATGGGCGTGGTGATCTGCGCTTTGGCCATTGGGATGTGCGGTCTATTCGATATCAAATTGCCTACCAAGGTCTACAACGTCACGCCCAAACATGACACCTTCACCGGCTCGGTACTCTTTGGCATCATGACCGCGGTGCTCAGTACGCCTTGCACCGGACCCTTCATGGGGGCGGCAGCGGCATGGTCGGCAACGCAGCCCCCGTTGGTCACCGTTGCGGTGTTTGCTGCCATCGGTACCGGCATGGCGATTCCCTACCTGATCCTCAGTGCCTTCCCGGCATTGGCCAGGAAAATGCCGTCCGCTGGGCCGGTGAGTCTTCTGGTTAAACAGATCCTGGGATTGTGTCTCCTTGCTGCAGGGGCGTATTTCCTGGGCGTAGGACTCAACGGCCTACTGACCACGCCACCCGATGAACCGGGACTCTGGCATTGGTGGCTCGTGTGCGGCATTCTCACTGCTGCCGGTTTCTGGCTCGCGATCCGCAGCATAAAACTCGGGGGCGCCAAGCGTCCTGCTGCCATCACATGGGCAATCATCGGACTGCTCATGGCAGGGGGCAGCATTGCCATGGGACGATCGCTGACGGATAAAGGCCCAATCGATTGGGAAATGTACACCCCCGCCAAACTCGCACAGGCTCAAACCGATGGCAAAGCGGTTCTGGTGGACTTCACCGCCCAATGGTGTCTGAACTGTCAGGTGCTCGAACATCAGGTGCTTCACAGTGATCAAGTTGTCCAACTTCTGAGTACCGGCAAGGTCATCCCCATGAAAGTGGATCTGACCAGTGCCAATCCTGACGGCTCTGCCTTACTGGAAAAAGCAGGCCGGGTCACCATCCCCTTACTGGTGATTTACGATGCCAACGGCAAAGAACTTTTCAAGTCCGACAGCTACACCATCAGCCAGGTCTCCAAAGTGCTTCAATCACTGCAATGAGCATTCAGTGATCAGGGATTAGTGATTGGGGATTAGTGAGACATATGAATATCGGTTGGCTGTTCATGCCTTTTTGTCTTGCACCAATCCCAAATCCCTAATCACAAATCACTTTGAGTCCCATTCGGCCGTATCGCGATAACAGAATTTTCCTCGCAAATCAGAGAGCCAACTGCTATATTAAAGACCAAATTCTCCCTCAAACTGAGCAAATCAGTGGTTTGTGACATTTTGATCGCTAACCGGTCATGCTTTGAGCTTGACGAAACAGTCGAAACCTAAGACACTTACAAACCTACAGGGATGGATAACCTGTTCCCACGCATTAAGGAGTCGGTTTATGGCGCGCTCAGGTGGCGGTTCAAGTGGATCTATTTGGGCCATCGTTCTGTTGGGGATTGCATTTTTAACCAGCTTGGTTTTTGCAATTCTTTTCTATACCAAGATTGAAGTCGCAGAGCAGCAGGCACAAAGTGCGTCTGTGGAACTCGATCGCTATGTCCGGCCGTCAGAGCGCTCAGGCAATGACGTGATCCGTGGCATGCTTCAGAACCAAAGCAAATCCGTCGTCGGCGAGTTGATGGAAGTCAACAGCCAACTCAAGGGTTTCATCGGTTTGGCTGAGACGCCTATCGAAGGCATCGACGGTCGCATGAAGTCCCTGGAAGTCAAAGCACTGATTCCTGAAATCGAACGTCTTCGTGCTGAAGAACAGTCGGCCAAGGAACTGCAGAACGAACTGAACAAGAAGTATGAAACGGCAACGCGTCGTGCTTCCGAAGCGGAAACTGCTAAAAACCAGGTCGAAAACGAATACCGCAACTCCGTCAATAAACTCAAGGGGCAACTCGCCAAGCTTGAGAAGGACTATGACGCTTTCCAGAAAAAAGCAGACAGCGAGCAGAAGTCCATCGCTTCACAACTGGCCAAAGTGCGTGATCAAGCCAAGGATGAAAAGGCCAAGTTCAACAGCCTTGAAGGTCAGCTTAAGTCTGAAATCGAAGTTTACAAACAACGTATTGCCCGTCTGGAAAGTCAGCACTCCGGTCGTGTGAGCCAGGAAGCCAACATCGATCCGTCCACCTTGGTTGATGGCAAGATCGCTTCCATCCTTGTCGAACAAAATGCAGTCTACATTGACCTCGGACAATCAAGCCATGTCATCCCCGGCATGACCTTTGAAATCTACGATCCGAAAATCGGCGTGGTCAAAGACAACGAAGGCAACTACCGCGGCAAGGCAACCATCGAAGTCATCAACGTCTTTGAAACCACCAGCGTCGCCCGCGTGGTTCGTATTCCCGACAACGAACAGATTTTTACCGGTGATCTGATTGCCAACCTGATCTACGATCCGGAACTCAAATTCAAGTTCTTCGTCTATGGCGAATTTGACCTTGATAAAATCGGCCAGCTTTCTGTGACCGACCGTCGTCGCGTTGAGAACATGATCCTCAAATGGGGTGGCATGCTCGTCTCCGATGCCAAGCAGCAGGGGGATAATCCCAAGCTGACCTACGATGTGGACTTCCTGATTCTCGGCCAGGAACCTGAGTTCCCACAGGCCCCGGCTGAAGACGAAGTGGACCCCACTGCCATCGAACGCCACGCCAAGGCCATGAAGCGTTACGAAGCTTACTTCGGACTGGTCAAGCAGGCCAAGGAACTGTCGATCCCGATCCTGAATCAGAATCGATTCCTCTCGATGGTCGGTTACTATAAGCGCTAAGACGTTGCGTGAGGGAATCCACCACAGAGTCACAGAGACACCGACTTCAAGACAGAGATTTCTGATTTTGACATTGGGACGATGTTACTTGTGGGGATTGAATGACCATTTTAAATCTCGGTGTTTTACCTCTGTGACTCTGTGTCTCTGTGGTAAAGACAGTAACGCTGGAGTTGCTTTTAACCATGGCCAAGCCCAAGACCAAGGCCGCAATGTGGACGCAATATCTTGCTATCCGGGCGGTTGAGATGACCTTGTGCATGTGGCCTCAGCAGTCGAACATGCGCTTTGGGGCGCAGGTCGGTCGGCTGTTTAATCTGCTTGACTCCAAGAACCGTCGCCGGATTCTTTACAACCTTGGCTTTGCCATGCCGCATCTCACCGAGCAGCAGCGTATAACCATGTCTGCCCAGGTGACTGAAAATCTCGTCAAGCTCTTCATGGAAATCCTGCATAGTCCCCGTGTACTGCATCCCGACTCATGGGGCAGTCTGGCGATGATTCAGGCACCAACCATTGCCCCGGCAGTGGAACTTCTCAATCAGCGCAAGCCTGTGATCATGGTCACCGGTCACTTCGGTAACTGGGAGATCATGGGCACGATGATGGCACTCATGGGTTATGACATGGATGCTATCGCTCGCCCGTTTGATAATCCATTGATCTACGATTGGATGGTAGGGATTCGCGAAAAGCGTGGCCTGCGATTGATCACCAAATGGGATGCGACGGACCGTATGATCGACGTGCTTGATGGCGGCGGGGCATTGGCCTTCATCGCAGATCAGAATGCCGGAGATCGCGGGATATTCGTCCCGTTTTTCGGCAAGTTAGCCAGCTCGTACAAGTCGATTGGGCTGTTGGCGATCCAGAAAAATGTGCCGATTGTCTGCGGGTATGCGATGCGACTTAATGATCAGATGCGCTTTGAACTCGGGGCGACGGACATTATTTATCCCGAGGATTGGCAATCGCAGAGTGATCCGCTTTACTACGTGACAGCAAGGTACATGCGTGCGATTGAATCCATGGTCCGACTGGCCCCTGAGCAATACTTCTGGATGCACCGACGTTGGAAGAGCAGGCCGCGTCATGAACGATTGAATAAACCGTTCCCGTCGGGTTTGCGGCGTAGTCTGGATTCTCTGCCATGGATGACCCAGGAGGAGCTGGACTCACTGATGCAGGGCCTGCCGCAACCGACAGCCTATTGAAATGTACGATAAATAGAGACTGTTTTTGAAGATGCCAGCTTTACAGTCACTCTTGCGTCTGAGATAATAAACGCCCACCCCAAGCGACCTGCAACAGGCCGACATACACAACGGATTGACAGTAAATACGAGACAGACACCATGGAAAATATGACCCCGGACACCGCCGAATTACGTTTGGAAGACCGCAAGATTTTAATCGTCGATGACGACCGCGAAGTGCAGGAAAGCATTGATCAGGCTTTGCAGGCAGAAGGTGCCCTGACCCAGATTTGCGGGGATGGCAATTCAGCAGTCCGCATCTGCGAAACTGATCCACCAGAGTTGGTTGTACTCGACATGATGCTGCCTAAGCGCAGTGGTTTTCTGGTGGTCGAAAAGATCAAGCAGATCGAAAATCCACCGCGCATCATCATGGTGACCGCCAACGAAGGCAAGCGTCATCAGCAGTATGCCATCGGTTTGGGTGTCGATGGATACCTGCTTAAACCCGTGCGTCTTGAACGTCTGATCACGCTGGCTCAGGAACTGCTTGCCAAGGACGATCCGGCCGAGTGATCCGTATTCCGATTTGGGTCTAACTCACGTTATTAAGTCCGCTTAGACCAACTCACGCGATGTCACTGAGACTTTGCAACACTCACCGGACACCTTATACTTATGTCATAACAGGCACGTGAATTCACTTAAAGGAGTTCGATCCTGATGCGACAATGCCATCTGCTGTGCAGACTCAACCTTGTTTTGGTCCTAGGACTGCTATGGGCGGTTCCTCATGCTGTCAGCGCGGTGGAAGTTGAATTAACACTCAACAACGGCACAGTTATTACCGGCGAACTGGTTTCCAAAAATTCGCAGAATGTCATCGTCAAAGTCGCAGGCCTGGAGACGCGTTACAGTCTCTCGAATATCAAGAAATACGAAGAGATTCTCACGCCCGTACAGGAGTATGAGAAGAAGCGCAGCGAACTCAAGGACGATGATCTGGAAGGCCGCTACAAACTCGCTTCATGGCTGTATCAGGAAAAAAAGGCCCTGGACCTGGCGGAGAAGGAACTCGTTTCGCTGAACAAGGATTTCCCCAAGGATCAGCGCGTCCCACTGCTGCTACGCATTGTCCGCAGCAAGCGAACACTTCAAGCTGATGATGCCAGGAGTCCTGCCAGCACCACTGTCCGTAAAGTCACACCTGTGACACCGGTTACCCCGAAGATCACACAGACAACCCCGTCAACCAATCCACGTTCACCACAATCCAATCAGCCGCAGTACACCAATGGCATTATCACCGTTCCCCAGACGGCCTTGACGGATGAACAAATTGATCTGATCAAGGTCTACGAAGTCAATCTCAATCAACGCCCACGCGTGATGATCAAGCGTTCGGATCTGGAAGATTTCGTCAAAACCAATCTCGGAAAAGAAGGCGTTCCCGAGAACCGTCGCGATAAAGAACGGTTTCTGCGAATGGAAGGCTATGAACAGTTGGCTGTCTTCTTCCGCGCCAAAGCTCGTGATTTTTATGGCAAGGCCCGTGTGCTGGGTGATCCCGAAGTCTTCAAGGAATTCAAGATCATTCACCGCACTTACATCATGAACCGCTGTGCGACCACCGATTGTCACGGCGGGACCGAAGCACGCGGTATCTACCTGTTTAACCGCCGCCCCGGTTTAACACCTGATCAAATCGTCTATACCAATTTTTATATCCTCAACAGCTATGGTGCAACCAAGGCTGGTACGCGATATGACATGATCGACCGTGCTGATCCCCAACGTTCACTACTGTTGCAATTTGGCATGAATCCAGAGGACGCCATCTTCCCGCATCCACCTGTGCGTGGCATGCAGGCTGCCTTTACGCGTGGGCAGGAAGACCGCCAGTACATCACCATTCGCAACTGGATTCAAAGCCTCTACTCTCCTGCTCCGGAATACGGGATTGAATATCAGGCCCCTGTTGCAACACCCACAACACAAGCTCCGCAAACGCCTCCCGGCAACTGAGATTCATCGCAAACCATACGACACAGCCAGTCAGGAAAAACCACGTGAGATTCATCAGCTTATTTCTTATCGCCGTCCTGTCGATCACCGCCGGTTGTGACCAGGAGTCTGCTAGACAGTCCGAAGGACAAGCGCATTTTGATAGTGTCTACAAGGCTTTGCGTGATGCTGAGATTGGTTATGTGACCGCACCCCCCGAACAGGTCACCGCCGCAAGCAACAATCAACCAGTCGAATCCAACCGCCAATCCATGGAGCTGTATCGACAGGAGCAACTCAAGCTCGCTTTCGAATCGCTTCAACCGATTCTTGCAGAGGGAACCACCCTCCAGAAAATTGATGCGCATCGTTTGGCAGCAGATATCTACACCTCCTCTGCGCGTTTCCAGATGCGACAGATGATGGATCAATGGACTACCCTGTCATCTGACAGTGTGGTCATGATGAGCTATCTCGTTGCGGTCGGCCGAAGTCAGTCGTTGGCAAAGAATAAGTTCATTGATGATGGCAAACTCATTGCCCAGATCAAGAAGACGCTCCGCGACACCACTGTTGACCTGGAGAAAATCGAGAAACAGGCCGACAAGGTCAACGACGAAATCAAGGTTCACAAGAAAAACATGGACGACCTGCAAAAGCAGATCGACACACTCAATACGCAGGCTCAGCAGATCAAGTCCAAGGCCTTCGTTGCCAAGGGTAATGAAAAGTACAAGCTCCTGGATGATGCTTCTGCGGTGAGCCGTCAGGCTGCCATTCTCGATGCACGCCGCCAGGTGGAAGACGCCCAGCTGGCCAACCTCAATGCGCAGCGCACCATGCTCACCGAGCGGATCGACTTCACCCTTGAATTCATGGACTCCCTGGAACGCCAGGTTGAAGAAGCCTCCGAACGCCAGAAAGCCAATGAAAGTCAACATGCCAAGGCAGCAGGTGATCTTGCAACCCGTGAAGAAAAATTCATCGCTGAGTTCAACAAGATCACTCAGTCTTTCTCCACGGACATTGTCTCTGAGTTTGATACGATCCTCGCTGAAATGACCAATGCCCTGGACATGCTTAACAAGGCACGTTCCATGACCTCCGGCAGTGAGCAGCAGCTCATTGATGTCGAGCTTCTCGTCAAGCAGGTCACCGCATTAAACATGCAGGCCAGCATGATCATGGTCCTGCATGACATGGGGGATAAGTATCAGCAGATTCTCAACCGCGCCAGCCGCGGGCAACATCGCTTGATGGCTGACCGACGTGCCACGTTCCAAAGTGCCTTTGAGAACATCCAACGTAAACAGATTGAGCTGATCCAGAAAGCTGACACACTAACGCAGTTGGCACGTCAGCAGGCAGCCACCGTTTTGACCTTGGTTGGAGAACAGGGTGGTATCACTCGCATGGCACAGGCTGCAAGAAGCAACGATGCCGAAGCGCTCACAACAGCAACCGAAAACCTCAACGGCTTGATCGACACCTACGCATCACGTATCTCCGACAGCAAACTCAACTGAGTGATCTGCTGCTTCATGACATCTAATAGTTATTTTATTACTTGAAAACAGCACGTTGGCAATACCAACTTTTCATGCGCATGCGCACAGCTGTTGCATAAGCTGACATATTGCTGATAATCCCAATCCCATTTATCACTCGTGCGTTTGAATTCATTGAGCACCGGGTGTCAACCCGGTGCCCCATGGCGCAACGTTGACACAACGGGCACCTGATTGACATCCGGTGCTCATTCATGCACGCGTTATTAACAGGATTGGTATAAGAACGGCAAAAACGGATTACTGTTCAATTTGTAGTCCTGCCAAGGCAGTGCTCACGTCTTCGGTAAACGTGAACACCTTGTCCAGCCCAGTCGTCAGAAATAAGGCCCAGAGTTGATCGCTTGGACCTGCCAGGCGGAGTTTATGATCGCGTGTGATGGCTTCCTTACGGATTTGAAGCAACTGTGACAGATGCGATGATGCCATATGCTTGACATTGGTCATATCGATCACCACATGCGGCATTGGTTCTGCCTGCTGCAAAGATTGATACAACTGGTCCAACTCATCGGTCAGGCTGACTTGATCAGCCTGGAGTTGGGCGACCCAGATATCATCGGACCAGTGTTGTATCGGTGGCATGTGTGTTGCCAATACTTTCCGTGAGGTATCAGTTACAAGTTCGTGAGAACCAGGTCTTACTCTTGAGCATCCTGTGCATCATCTGCGTTGGGCGTTTGATCCGACGTTGTATCTACTTGTTGATCAACAGCGGGTGTTTGCGATGCAGCAGCTTCAGCAGCCTCGACTTCTTCACTGGTTTCGTCAGCAATGCGTGCGACACCTGCCAGTTTGTCTTCCTTGTTGAGGTTGATCACGCGGACACCCTGTGTGCCACGGCCGGTTTGGCGGATGGTGCTGGTGGAGATGCGGACGATCATGCCGTTGTAGCTGATGAGCATCAGATCACCTTTACCGTCCACAGACAGTAGGGCGACCACCTTGCCGTTGCGGGCAGTGGTGTTGATGTCACGACGACCTTTACCACCACGCCCCTGGGTGCGGGTTGAACCGTCTTCGGATTTAACGAGATACTCGTCCAATGCGGTACGTTTGCCGTAGCCGTTTTCGGTGACGGTAAGCAGTTCTGCTTCGTCTTCCTGCAGACAGCGAACCAGGCCGACAACTTCGTCATCACCGACAAGGGTAATGCCTTTGACGCCTGATGCGGTGCGACCCATCATGCGCGAGTCATTTTCATCAAAACGGATGGCCATCCCGTTGGCGGTTCCCAGCAGGATATGATCACTGCCACTGGTCCATGTCACGTCGATGAGTTCATCACCATCACGTAAACCGATGGCAATGAGGCCTGATCGATTCACGTTACGGTATTCACTCAAAGCGGTACGTTTGACACGACCGGCCTTGGTGGCAAACACCAGGAACGCTTCTTCGCGCTCAAAGTCTTCGATCGGCATGAAGCGGCAGATGCGTTCACCTTCCTGCAAAGCAAGCAGGTTGATAATCGCACGTCCACGCGTGGTGCGGCCGCCTTCGGGTATCTCGTACACCTTCATCTTGAACACGCGACCGGTGTTGGTAAAACACAGCAGATCATCATGGGTCGATGAGACAAACATCTGCTCGGTGAAGTCATCATCACGGATATCCGCACCAATCACGCCACGACCACCACGACCTTGTGTACGGTATTCTTCGACAGGTAGACGCTTGACATAACCCTGGTGCGTAATCGTCACTGCCACGGTCTCTTCGGGTGTCAGGGCACCGAGATCGAAATTGCCAACTTCTTCTTCGTTAAACAGCGTACGACGCGGGCGAGCGTATTTATCCTTGAGCATCTGCGTGTCATCGAGAATGATCTGATTCACGCGACCATCGTTGGCAAGGATGTCTTCGTAGTCAATGATTTCAGCAAGTAACGTGGCGTAGTTGGTCACAAGCTTGTCGATTTCCAGACCGACCAACTGAATCAGTTGCAAACGGCCAATGGCTTCGGCTTGGAGTCGAGTCAGGTGAATATCGTTTTCAGCGGTGACCGCTTTAAGACGATCCGGGATCTGCGGTGCATAGGGATGATCCGCGGGGATACGGAAACCACGTTGCATTAATTTTTCGATGGCTTCATCACGCGTACGCGACGAACGGATCAACTTGATGACTTCATCGATATCGCAGACGGCATAGATCAAGCCTTCGATGCGATGCGCTTCCTGCTGAGCTTTACGCAGCTTAAACATGGTTCGGCGACGGATGACTTCAAAGCGATGTTTGATGAATAGATCAATCATCTCCTTGAGTGTCAGCGTGCGTGGCTGACCGCCGACCAACGCGATATTGATGATACTCACCGTCGACTGCAACGGCGTGAGTTGGTAAAGCTGATTTTCGACAACGTTGGGATCAGCACCTTTTTTGAGGTGGATCACCACGCGCATACCTGCACGGTTGGACGACTCATCGACAATGTCAGAGATGTCGGTGAGTTTATCGTTCTTGCGACAGTCAACGATCTTGGCAATGATGCCGTCGTTCTTGGCAACCTGATAGGGGATTTCAGTGATGATCAGGCGATGTCGGCCGTTCTTGGTTTCTTCAACCTCGACTTTACCACGCACCATCACACGACCGCGACCGGTGCTGTATGCCTGAGCCACGCCACCACGACCGCAGATGGTGCCCCCCGTTGGGAAGTCCGGCCCGGGGACGATCTGCAGCAGGTCGACCAGTTCAAGATCAGGATTGTGAACCACCGCCGTAATCGCATCACAGATTTCACCCAGATTATGCGGGGGCATGGAGCATGCCATCCCCACTGCGATGCCCGTCGAGCCGTTGACAAGCAGGTTCGGGAACTTGGCAGGGAGGACCTTGGGTTCATCGACGGTTTCATCGAAGTTGGGCTGCCAGTCGACCGTATCCATTTTCAGGTCTTCGAGCAGTTCCATCGCATGCTGATGCAGACGGGCTTCTGTATAACGCATTGCAGCTGGCGGATCAGGGTCGATGGAACCGAAGTTACCTTGTTTGTCGACAAGCAGCGCTTGCGTCTTCCACTCCTGAGCCATGTTGACCAACGTCGGGTAGATCGCCTGGTCACCATGGGGGTGATACTTTTTCATGGTCTCACCGACGATACCCGCGCACTTGGCATGCTTGCGGCCGGGGGTGAGATTCAGGTCATTCATCGCCACGAGAATACGACGCTGAGACGGCTTTAAACCATCGCGGACATCCGGCAGGGCACGGTCAACGATCGTGCTCATCGCATAGGTCAGATAGCTCTCAGACAGTTCCCGGTCAATCGCCTGGTCAATGATCCGGCCGGTCATGATCGGGGCCGGGATGCCACCCAAATCCACATTGGTTTCGGGGGTTTCTTCCGGGGTGTTTCCGGGAGTTTCGTCAGGCGTAGGGGGCGGTGTTTCGCTCATATAATTCAGTGCCTCTAATCCATTTGGGCAAGGTCGGTCAAAGCGAATATTTTAACTTATTTTCAAGGGTTTGGCGAATCAGACAGTCGGTCTTTTCGATGGCTCTTGCGTCCGTGAATACCGGGCGATGTCGACATGCTGTCAAGACCGGAAAATGCGTGTGAAACGCTATCAAAACGGATAATCAAACGATCACTTGTAGGTCACATCGTACATCAGATCGCCGTCCATCTTGTACCAGACCAGATGCGGGGCAGGTTTGAGACCGCTGGCGGAGATGGTGGGGGGGATTGCATCGTTGTTGGTCGGCATGAGATTTAAAAAAGCGATACTGCCGTTGGGTAATTCGTATCGGTAGAGCGATTCGTCCTCAGCATTGAAATGGGTCTCAACGCCATGGACCGTGCGTGAGATGCGATAGTTCACACGTTGGAGAATGCTGCGAAGTTCCTGGATGGATTTTGGAGCGGGGCGATTGGCTTTGCGGATCCACATCAGCCCGTGTGCCAGGAAGTTCATGTTGTCAGTGACCTGACTGATGGTGTTGGGTTGCAGGTCCTCTGTGAATCTTGCCCATGCTTTTTCAAAGTCCGCAGTGAGTTGGGCAAAGCTGTTGGACTTGAGTGAAAATGAGTTGACGAAGGCGACTTCGCTGTCCACGCCTTTACCAACCGCGATGAGATACTGATTAAATGCATTAAGCAGTTTGTCGTTGGAATTGATCAGGAAATACACCATCGACCACGATTGGTCGTACTGCAATGCTGCCATTGCAGGTGTGTTCTGGACATTCTCACTCCATTGCTTATCCGTCATGGCAATGAGATTGGCAAAGGGGATGGTGCGATTTTTGGCAATAGCATCCTTGATCTGTATCAGACGCTTGGCGTTGGCGATGTCCAGATGGAACCGATTGCCAACCAGGACACCGTCTTCAAAAAACTGGGCAATGCCTTCGTTAATCCAGATGGGTAATGTCGGGCCAATATGCGAGAAGGCAAACTGGTGAAAGCCTTCATGTTGCAGCGTGGAAAGGGTCTGACGAACGGGACGATCTTTGATGTAGGTAAACAGCCCGTTGACACGTGGATTGACCACGAACATCCCGCCGGTGTTTTGGGCAGGGATGCCTTTGCTGGCAAGGAAAATCTCATAGCCTTTTTGGGTTTCAAAAAGATAGAGATTCATTTGTTCTGAGGTGTTGCGACTTTTGAGATTGAGTTTTTCAAAGCGTCGCTTGTACTCGTTAAACACCTTGTCCATGTGTTTGGCGAACGGCTGGACATGACGGATATTCATGTCGGTATGGACAGTGTAACGGGTAGAGTTGAACTTCCGAAGTGTGGGGATGCGATCATGCGATTGTGCTTGAACCTGCGCGCAGGATAACCCAAGCATCACCCCAATCCACAGCCAGATGAGCTTGTGGTGTTTATTTTCCAGCATAGTCAATAATTCGGCTGATTTCGCTTCTCAAATCAGCACGATGGATCACGCGATCAACAAAACCCTTGGCCAGCAGATGCTCGGATCGCTGGAAGCCTTCGGGCAGTTCCTCGCGGACTGTGTTAGCAATGACGCGCGGGCCAGCAAAGCCGATCAATGCCTTGGGTTCAGCAATGATCACGTCACCGAGCATCGCAAAGCTGGCCGTCACACCACCAGTGGTCGGGTCGGTCAACAAGCTGATAAAAAGGCCGCCTGCATCATCCAGCCTTGCCAGGGCAGCAGAGGTCTTGGCCATCTGCATCAAGCTCTGTGAGCCTTCCTGCATACGGGCACCACCTGAACAACTGGCAATGATCACCGGCAAATTCTGCTCAATGCCCATCTCAATGCAGCGTGTGATCTTCTCACCAACAACACTACCCATCGAAGCCCCACGGAAGCGGAAGTCCATACAGGCAAGCATCACGCCACGACCTTTGATGAACCCCTTGCCACAGACCAGAGCATCCGCATGGCCCGTCTTCTTGCGATCCGATGCCAGAACGTCTTTGTAGGCTTTGAGATCGGTAAAATTCAAACTGTCGACCGGGACCAGATTCTCCCACATGGGCTCAAAACTGTCCGGGTCACATAGCTGGCGAGCGCGCGTATCCGCATCAACCCGCATGTGATGATCACACTCAGGACAGACGTGCAGATTCTGCTCCAGACTCTTGCGATAGACCATGGCAGCACAATTCGGGCAGCGCAGCCACAGACCCTCTGGGATATCAGTACGTTTACCGGTTTCCACCACCTCATCCCATTTCCGTTGGGGTTGTTTGGCGGCAGCGGATTGCGTTTGCGTCGTGGATTTTGCCAAAAGGATCCTCCTTGTGGTGCCTTTAACAAATCAGAGAGCATTATACCGGATACCATGTGAATCTGTCACGGGAAGCATGGTCTTTTTATACTGCAAACCACAATCAATCTTTGTCTAAGTTTTATAAGTGCTTGTTGTAATACAGCATGCATAACATATTGCGTTGAAATGCGATGCCATGTCATCATGACTGATTCATCAAAAATCACATCTTTCTGTGACGATCTCAAGTCTTGTCAACTTCAGTCACATGTTTGACAATAACCAGCAATCAGTCGAGACACTGTGGTCTAAATAAAACTGAGCAGCTTTCGATGGCCGGTATAATGAGAAATTCTGGGGCGGTTTCAAATCCGAAGCGCAACACGGGGTAAAACAGAGGACATTGGGAAAGAAAAGGGGAAAGAAAAGGGGACATTCTGAATTAACCCGATAAAGTAGAATGTCCCCTTTTCTGGCCTAGCTTTTACAAAAGAGCGAAAAATGCCTGGGGAAAGAAAAGGGGACATTCTGAATTAACCCGATAAAGTAGAATGTCCCCTTTTCTGGCCTAGCTTTTACAAAAGAGCGAAAAATGCCT